>NZ_JAQMYQ010000044.1:0-50125 GCF_028369275.1 Mitsuaria sp. RG | reverse complement strand
CGGCAGGGAACGAGATTGTTACTGGGTATGTCTAGACTTTGCAGTGACCTCCCAGGAGTAAAAACACCATGACTTCCAGCTATTACACCGGCGAAGAACGCAGCAAGCGGATCTTCGCCATCGTCGGCGCCTCGTCGGGCAACCTGGTCGAATGGTTCGACTTCTATGTCTATGCCTTCTGCGCGATCTACTTCGCCCCGGCCTTCTTCCCCTCCGACGACCCCACGGTGCAGTTGCTCAACACCGCCGGTGTGTTCGCCGCAGGCTTCCTGATGCGCCCCATCGGTGGCTGGATCTTCGGCCGCCTGGCCGACCGTCACGGGCGCAAGAATTCGCTGATGATCTCGGTGCTGATGATGTGCGGCGGCTCGCTGATCATCGCCTGCCTGCCCACCTACGCCAGCATCGGCGCCTGGGCACCGGCGCTGCTGCTCCTGGCACGGCTGATCCAGGGCCTGTCGGTGGGCGGCGAGTACGGCACCACCGCCACTTACATGAGCGAAGTGGCCTTGCGCGGCCAGCGCGGCTTCTTCGCCTCGTTTCAGTACGTCACCCTGATCGGCGGCCAATTGCTGGCGGTGCTGGTGGTGGTGATCCTGCAACAACTGCTCAGCGAGGATGAGCTGCGCGCTTATGGCTGGCGCATCCCGTTCGTGGTCGGCGCCATCGCCGCGCTGATCTCGCTGATGCTGCGTCGCTCGCTGAAGGAGACCAGCAGCGCCGAGACCCGCCAGGACAAGGACGCCGGCACCATCAGCGGGTTGTTTCGCAACCATGCCGCCGCCTTCATCACAGTGCTGGGATACACCGCCGGTGGCTCGCTGATCTTCTACACCTTCACCACCTACATGCAGAAGTACCTGGTCAACACCGCCGGCATGAACGCCAAGAGCGCCAGTTTCGTCATGACCGGCGCGCTGTTCGTGTTCATGATCCTGCAGCCGGTGTTCGGCATGCTCTCCGACCGCATTGGCCGACGCAATTCGATGCTGCTGTTCGGCGCCCTGGGGACGATCTTCACCGTGCCGTTGCTGATGGCGCTGAAGACCGTGAGCAGCCCGTTCATGGCCTTCGTGCTGGTGACCCTGGCGCTGTGCATCGTCAGCTTCTACACCTCCATCAGCGGCCTGGTGAAGGCCGAGATGTTCCCCCCGCAGGTCCGTGCGCTGGGGGTAGGGCTGGCCTATGCCGTGGCCAACGCGGTGTTCGGCGGTTCCGCCGAATACGTGGCACTGGGCTTGAAAACCTTAGGGATGGAGAACACCTTCTACTGGTACGTGACCGCGATGATGGCGGTGGCCTTCCTGTTCAGCCTGCGCCTGCCCAAGCAAGCGGCGTACCTGCACCATGATCACTAAGGACGTTGCATGAGCAACCAACTGTTCGATGCCTACTTCACCGCGCCGGCCATGCGCGAGATCTTCTCCGACCGTGGCCGGCTGCAGGGCATGCTCGATTTCGAGGCCGCCCTGGCCCGTGCCGAGGCGGGTGCCGGACTGGTGCCGCACACCGCGGTGAGCGCCATCGAGGCGGCCTGCAAGGCCGAGCGCTATGACGTGCGTGCCTTGGCCGATGCCATCGCCATTGCCGGCAACTCGGCGATTCCGCTGGTCAAGGCCCTGGGCAAGGTGGTCGCCAGCGGCGTGCCCGAGGCCGAGCGCTACGTGCACCTGGGCGCAACCAGTCAGGATGCGATGGACAGCGGCCTGGTGCTGCAACTGCGTGACGCCCTGGCGCTGATCGACCGCGACCTCGGCAAGCTGGCCGACACCCTGGCCCGCCAGGCGCTGCAGCATGCCGACACGCCGCTGGTGGGGCGCACCTGGCTGCAGCATGCGACGCCAGTGACACTGGGGATGAAGCTGGCCGGTGTACTTGGCGCCCTGACCCGTCATCGCCAGCGCCTCAAGGAACTGCGCCCGCGCCTGCTGGTGCTGCAGTTCGGCGGCGCCTCCGGCAGCCTGGCGGCGCTGGGCAGCAAGGCCTTGCCGGTGGCCGAGGCCCTGGCCGCTCAGTTGAAACTGTCCTTGCCCGAACAGCCGTGGCACACCCAGCGGGACCGCCTGGTGGAGTTCGCCTCGGTACTGGGCCTGGTCGCCGGCAGCCTGGGCAAGTTCGGCCGGGATGTCAGCCTGCTGATGCAGACCGAGGCGGGTGAGTTGTTCGAGCCCGGCGCGCCGGGCAAGGGCGGGTCCTCGACCATGCCGCACAAGCGCAACCCGGTGGGCGCGGCGGTGCTGATCGGTGCCGCCACCCGCGTGCCGGGGCTGGTCTCGACCCTGTTCACCGCGATGCCCCAGGAGCACGAGCGCAGCCTCGGCCTGTGGCATGCCGAATGGGAAACCCTGCCGGAAATCTGCTGCCTGGTCTCCGGCGCCCTGCGCCAGGCGCAGCTGATAGCCGAGGGCATGGAGGTGGACGCCGCCCGCATGCGTCGCAACCTGGACCTGACCCAGGGCCTGGTGCTGGCCGAGGCGGTCAGTATCGTGCTCGCCCAGCGCCTGGGGCGCGAGCGTGCCCATCACCTGCTGGAGCAATGCTGCCAGCGCGCCGTGGCCGAGGGGCGCCACCTGCGTGCCGTGCTGGGCGACGAACCGCAGGTCAGCGCCGAACTGTCCGCTGAGGAGCTCGACCGTCTGCTCGACCCTGCCCATTACCTCGGCCAGGCGCGTGTCTGGGTGGCACGCGCCGTGGCCGAACATCAACGATTCACTGCCTGAAAGGAGACCGCTGTGGCGCACCTGCAACTGGCCGATGGCGCATTGCATTACCAACTCGACGGTCCGGACGATGCGCCGGTGCTGGTCCTGTCCAACTCGCTGGGCACCGACCTGCACATGTGGGATGCGCAGATCCCGGCCTGGGCCGAACATTTCCGTGTGCTGCGCTACGACACCCGGGGGCATGGCGGTTCGCTGGTCACCGAGGGCCCCTACAGCATCGAGCAACTCGGTGGCGACGTGCTGGCCCTGCTCGACGCCCTGGATATCGAGAAGGCCCATTTCATCGGCCTGTCCATGGGTGGTCTGATCGGTCAGTGGCTGGGCATCAACGCGGGTAACCGCCTGCTCAGCCTGGCGCTGTGCAACACGGCGGCGAAGATCGCCAGTGACGAAGTGTGGAACACCCGCATCGACACCGTGCTCGCGGGGGGCCGGCAGGCCATGGCCGACTTGCGCGATGCCTCCATCGCCCGCTGGTTCACCCCGGCGTTCGCCGCCGCCGAACCGGAGCGTACCCTGCGCATCTGCCAGATGCTGGCGCAGACCTCGCCGGAGGGCTACGCGGCCAATTGCGCCGCGGTGCGCGATGCCGATTTCCGTGACCAGCTCAACCAGATCCAGGTGCCGACCCTGATTGTCGCCGGTAGCGCCGATGCGGTGACCACCCCCGAGCACGGTCGCTTCATGCAGGCCGGCATCCTCGGCGCCGAGTACGTGGAGTTTGCGGCGGCGCACCTGTCCAATGTCGAGATCGGCGCGCCGTTCAGCCGCCGTATGCTCGACTTCCTGTCGAGCCGCTGAGGAGTACACCGTGGACGAGAAACAACGCTACGAGGCGGGCATGCAGGTACGCCGTGCGGTGCTGGGCGACGCCCATGTCGACCGCAGCCTGGAGAAGCTCAACGACTTCAACGGCGAGTTCCAGGAGATGATCACCCGGCATGCCTGGGGCGATATCTGGACGCGCCCCGGCCTGGCGCGGCATACCCGCAGCCTGATCACCATCGCCATGCTGATCGGCATGAACCGCAACGACGAACTCAAGCTGCACCTGCGCGCCGCCGGCAACAATGGCGTGACGCGCGAAGAGATCAAGGAAGTGATCATGCAGAGCGCGATCTACTGCGGGATCCCGGCGGCCAACGCCACGTTCCACCTGGCCGAGTCGGTGTGGGATGAGCTGGGGGTGGAGTCGCGGCTGTAGGCTTGCGCGCTTCCCTGTAGGAGCGGCCTTGTGCCGCGAATGGGCTGCGTAGCAGCCCCATCGCGGGGGGCGCTGAAACTGCTGGGCCGCTTTGCGGCCCTTTCGCGGCACAAGGCCGCTCCTACAGGCCTCGAGGTGGGGTCAGATCGCCGCTTTCTTCTGGCGGATGGCCACCGGCCCGGCATTGGCCTCCACGGCCTTTTTCAGCTCAGGGCACAGCCCGGCCATGAACGCCAGCTCCGCCACCACGAACAGTGGCCCGATGATCAGTCCGCTCAGGTCATCGACGAACGCCGGCTTGCGTCCTTCATACCAGTGTCCGACGAACTGGATGATCCAGCCCACCACGAACGCACCCAGCCCGGCACTCAGCCACAGCCCGGTGCTCTGCACGGCCAGTGCCTGGCCGGCCCACAGGCACAGCCCCAGCAGCAGGCCCATCACCAGCCCGAAGCGCAGGTCCAGGCGCAGGTAGAACCACACCGACCAGCCCGCCAGCAACAGCGCCGGCGACAGCCAGACGCCGGCCAGGTCCCAGCCGGGGCGCGACAGCAGGATGGTCACCGCCAGCACGATCAACGGAATGCCGATGAAGTGGGTGGCGATGTTGCGTGGATCGCGGTGGTAGGCCGCGTATTGACTCAGGTGCTCGACGAGGTTTTTCATTGTTGTTCCTCCATCAGGGGTGAGCGCAGCTTGCCCCTGTTCAGTCACCGTCGTCTGTCGCCTGGCCGACAGAGTTCGTTTTGCGAGGCACCATGCACGATCCGCGTACCCAGCTGCTGCATGGTCAGTGGTTCCGGCAATTGCCCACTACCGTTCAGGATAGCCTGTTGGCCCTGGGCCGTGCGCGCGAGCTGGCGCCGGGGCAATGCCTGTTCCAGCGTGGCGATGCGCCCTGTGGCCTGTATGCGGTGCTGGAGGGGGCGATGCGGGTCGGCGCGGTCAGCAGCGAGGGCAAGGAGGCACTGTTGACGCTGGTCGAGTCGCCCCACTGGTTTGGCGAGATCAGCCTGTTCGACGGCCAGCCGCGTACCCACGACGCCTATGCCGAAGGGTCGACGCGCCTGCTGTGGATCCCCCAGGCGCCGCTGCTCGAGTGGTTGGCGCGCGAGCCTGTGCATTGGCGCGACCTGGCCTTGCTGATGAGCCACAAGTTGCGCTGGGTGTTCGTTGCCCTGGAGCAGCAGAGCCTGCTGGCCGCCGCGCCGCGGGTGGCCCAGCGCCTGCTGCAGATGGCCGAAGGCTATGGCGAGCGCGATGTCGCCCAGTGGCGGTTGCAGGTGTCCCAGGAACAGCTGGCGCTGATGTTGTCGCTGTCGCGCCAGACCATCAACCAGATCCTCAGGAGCTTCGAGCAGTCCGGCGTGGTGCGCCTGGGCTATGGCGAGGTGGAGATTGTCGATGCCCGGCGTCTGCGGGCGATGGGGCAGCATCCAGGCTGACCAGGGTGTCGATCATCGCCCGCGCCGCCGGTGACAGGCGATAGCCGCTGCGGCTGATCACCCCGCAGCGCACGCTGAGGACCTCCAGGCCCGGCGGCAGGTTGCGCCAGTGCAGGCGCACCAGATCGCCGGTGGCCAGGTCCTCGGCCACCGCCTCCTCGCTGGCCGTGCCGATGGCGTCGCTGGCCAGCACCACGCTGCGCAGCACCGCCAGGTGCTCGGTCTGCAGGTGGGGGGTGAAGTCGCTGCGTCCGCTGAGGTTGGCCAGGCGCTTGCGCACGCCCGGCGCCAGCAGCGCACTGGCCAGTGGGTAGGCGAACAGGTCGTTGGTCGACAGGCTGTCCTTGGCCAGCAATGGGTGACCCGGGCGGCAGAAGAACAGGCCGGGGCGCGGGGTCAGCGCTTCGGTGTGGAAGTTCGGATCGGCCTCGAAGGGGCGCACGTCATCGACGAAGAACTCGATTTGCTCTCGCCGCAGCGCCTGGCTCAGGCGTTCGGCGTTGTCCACCAGCAGCGCGGTGCGGATGCCTGGGTGGCGATCGATGAACTGTTGCAGGGCCTGGGGCACCAGGCGCACGGCCAGGGCCGGGCCACTGCCGAAATGCAGTTCGCCGGCATCGAGCTTGGTCATCTGCAGCACGTCGTTGTTCAACTGCGCCGCGCCTTGCACCAGGCGGCGGGCGTGTTGCAGTACCACCTGCCCCTCGGGGGTAGGGGGCAGTGACTTGTTGGCGCGATCGACCAGGGCGCAGCCGAAGGTCTGCTCGAGGTTCTGGATGGCGCGGCTGAAGGCAGGTTGGGTGATGCCCATGGCTTCGGCGGCGCGGACGAAACTGCGGTATTCGGTGAGGGCGATGAAATAGCGCAGTTGACGGAGGTCCATGCTCGGGCTCTGGTGCGGGGATCAGGGCTCGGTTTTAGCGGGTTGCCATATATAACGTCAAAGAATGTTATTTGATTTATATATTCCTTTAGATTCTTTAGTGTGGCCACCGGCCTCTTCGCGGGTAAACCCGCTCCCACAGGTATAACACTGGACTCCAAGGCTGTGCTGTCCCTGTGGGAGCGGGTTTACCCGCGAAGAGGCCAGACCTGCTAAAGCAGGTTCAGCGGATAACTGACGATCAACCGGTTCTCGTCGAACGCATTGCTGCTGAAGTCCCTGCGCATGGTCGAGTTTCGCCATTTCACCGACAGGTCCTTGAACGTCCCGGCCTGCACCACATAGGCCAGCTCGGTCTCGCGGGCCCACTCCTTGCCATCGTCCACCCCGCCGGTATGCACGTTGTCACCCTTGATGTAGCGGTTCATCAGGGTCAGCCCGGGGATGCCCACGGTGACGAAGTTGAAGTCATGGCGCACCTGCCAGGAGCGCTCCTTGGCATTATCGAAGCTGGCGTTGTAGCTGTCGTTGGCCAGGGTACCGCCGCTGGTGCCGTTGACCCGCATCCAGGCGTCGTCGCCGCTGACCTTCTGCAGGCCGACGTAGAAGGTGTGGCCCTGGTAGCGCGCCGAGAGCATGGCCGAGGCAGTGCGGTTGTCGAGATCGCCGGCGCGGGCGCTGCCGTCTTCCTTGCCGAGGAAGTAGCCCAGGTTGGCGCCCAGGGTCCAGTCGCCCAGGGGCTGGCTGTGCAGCAGGTTCAGGTACTGCTGGCGGTAGATGTCCTTGAGGCGGGCGTCCCACAGGCCGACCATCGTGCGCTTGTCGTTGAAACTGTATTCGCCACCGGCGAAGTTGAAGCGGTCGGAGGTGATGCCGGCGCGCCCCTGCATGAACATGTCTTCCATGCTCGCGTCGTTGCGTGGGCTGTTGCCACGGAACTGGCCGGCATACAGAGTCAGGCCGTCGAGCTCCTTGGAGGTGAACTGGCCGCCGCGGAAGGTCTGCGGCAACGAGCGGCCATCGTCCGAGCGCAGGATCGGCAGCACCGGCATCCACTCGCCGACCTTGAGCTCGGTCTGCGACAGGCGCGTTTTCAAGGCCACGCCCAGGCGGCCGAAATCATCGGCCGGGCGGCCATCGTCATGCACCGGCAGCAGGTGGGTGCCAGCCGTGCCCTTGCCGCCATCGAGCTTGACCGAGTACAGGCCCAGCACGTCCACACCGAAGCCAACGGTGCCCTGGGTGAAGCCGGAACGGGCGTCGAGGATGAAGCTCTGGGTCCATTCCTCGGCTTTGCCCTGGGGGTTGGCCGGGTCGACGAAGTTGCGGTTGATGTAGAAGTTGCGCAGGTTGAGGCTGGCCTTGGCGTCTTCCAGAAAACCGCTTTCGGCGGCGACGGCGGGCAAGGCGCAGGACAGGGCCAACAGGCCCGGCAGCAGCTGGCGTGCGGGTTGCAAAGTGCTCATCTGTCGTGGATCTCTTGTTTTTATTGGGCGAGCCGGTGCGCTGCGGGTGCGGGCCGCAGGGTCGGGCGTCTTTAGAGAGAGCTTGTGCAACGTTGCGTGGGCGATGGTGCGGGGGAGGGTGGGGGCGAGGCAATTCGCGGAACGCGGAATGGGGCGATTATCGAACGTAATGTTGGCCGACCGGCATCGCGGGGCAAGCCCGCTCCCACGTTGCGATACCTCAGGTTGAAGAGCAACGTGGGAGCGGGCTTGCCCCGCGATGAGGCCCGTGCGGGCAACAAAAAGCCCACCGCAAGGGTGGGCTTGATGCCGTTACCGCTCCAATCAGCCTTTCGGCGTCTGGATCGAGGCCTGCTGCTGGGTCTGTTCGTACCAGCCGCCACCGAGGGCCTTGTACAGGTTGACCTCGCTGACCAGCTGCGACAGGCGATCGCCGATCAGCGACTGCTGGGCGCTGAACAGGTTGCGCTGGGCGTCGAGGAAGGTCAGGTTGCTGTCGATGCCGATGCGGTAGCGACGCTCGGCCAGGCGGTAGTAGTCCTGGTTCGCCGCCACCAGGTCGCGTTGCGCCTGCAACTGCTCTTCGAACGTCTTGCGTGCGGCCAGGCCATCGGCGACTTCCTGGAAGGCGGTCTGGATGGTCTTCTCGTACTTGGCGACGTTGATGTCCTTCTGGATCTTCGAGTAGTCCAGGCTGGCCTTGAGGCTACCGGCATTGAAGATCGGCAGGTTGATCTGCGGCTGGAACAGCCAGGTGCCCGAGCCACCCTTGAACAGCCCGCCCATGTCCGGGCTCAGGGTACCGGCGTTGGCGGTCAGGCTGATGCTCGGGAAGAACGCGGCGCGGGCGGCGCCGATGTTGGCGTTGGCGGCCTTGAGCAGGTGCTCGGCTTCCTGGATGTCCGGACGACGTTGCAGGATGTCGGACGGCAGGCCGGCCGGCACTTCGGCCAGCTGGTCGGCATTGAGCTCCAGCGGCTTGGGCAGGGTGGCCGGCACGCCGGTGCCCACCAGCACGGTGAGGCTGTTCAGGTCCTGGGCGACCAGGCGCTGGTACTGCGACAGCTTGACCCGCGCGCCTTCGACGGCGGTGCGGGCCTGGCTCAGGTCCAGCGCCGAAGCCACGCCCACCTCATTGCTGCGGCGGGTCAGGTTGTAGCTCTCTTCGTACGTCTTGAGCGTTTCTTCGGTCAGCTTCAGCAGCGCCTGGTCGGCCTGCCAGGTGTAGTAGGCGTTGGCCACGCTGGCCACCAGGCTGATCTGCGTGGAGCGGCGCGCCTGCTCGCTGGACAGGTAGGTTTCCAGGGCCTGCTGGGTCAGGCTGCGCACACGGCCGAACAGGTCCAGCTCATAGGCGCTGACACCGAGGGTGGCCGAGTACTGGCTGCTGATGGTGGATTCGCCGGTCTGCGACATGTTGGCCGGCATCCGCTGGCGGCTGCCGCTGCCATTGGCCGTCACGGCCGGCAGCAGGTCGGCGCGCTGGATACGGTACTGGGCGCGGTAGGCGTCGATGTTCAACGCCGCGACGCGCAGGTCGCGGTTGTTTTCCAGCGAGGTCTGGATCAGCTGCTGCAGCGCCGGGTCGTGGAAGAACTGGCGCCAGCCTTGCTCGGCCGCGGCGACGTTGGCCGACTCGGTCGGCGAGTACGCAGGGCCTTGCGGCCACTGCGCCGCCACCGGCGCCTCAGGCGTCTGGTAGTCGGGGATCAGCGAGCAGCCGCCGAGGATGAAGGCGGTTACCGCCAGGGACAACAAAGACTTGGTCATTGCCCAGCCTCATAACGTGGAGTTTCAGGGGTGGCGTGTTCTTTCGGCTCTTTGCTGCCGAACAGCGACGACACTGCGACGAAGAATAGCGGTACCCAGAAGATCGCCAGCACGGTCGCACTGATCATGCCGCCGATCACACCGGTACCGATGGCGTGCTGGCTGCCGGCGCCGGCGCCGCTGGCGATGGTCAACGGTACCACGCCGAGGATGAACGCCAGGGAGGTCATGATGATCGGGCGCAGACGCATACGGCAGGCCTCGATGGCCGCGTCGTACAGGCTTTTGCCCTGTTCGTGCAGTTCCTTGGCGAATTCGACGATCAGGATGGCGTTCTTCGCCGCCAGGCCGATGGTGGTCAGCAGGCCGACCAGGAAGTACACGTCGTTGGACAACCCGCGCAGGCTGGTGGCGAGCAGTGCACCGATGATGCCCAGCGGCACGACCAGCACCACCGCGATCGGGATCGACCAGCTTTCGTACAACGCTGCCAGGCACAGGAACACGAACAGCACCGAGAGGGCGAACAGCGCCGGCATCTGCGAGCCGGAGAGTTTTTCCTCGTAGGACATGCCGGTCCAGGAGAAGCCGATGCCGGTTGGCAGTTCGCCGGCGATGCGCTCGACTTCGGCCATGGCCTCACCGGTACTGTAGCCCGGTGCCGGGGTACCGAGGATCTCGACCGCCTCAACGCCGTTGTAGCGCGACAGCTTCGGCGAGCCATAGCTCCATTCGCCCTTGGCGAAGGAGGAGAACGGCACCATCTCGCCCTTGCCGTTGCGCACGTACCACTTCTGCAGGTCTTCCGGGCTCATCCGCGAGTTTGGCTCGCCCTGGATGTAGACCTTCTTGACCCGGCCACGGTCGATGAAGTCGTTGACGTAGCTACCGCCCAGGGCGATCGACAGGGTGTTGTTGATGTCGGCGATGGTCACGCCCAGGGCACTGGCGCGTTCGTCGTCGATGGTCAGTTGGTACTGCGGCTCGTCGTTCAGCCCGTTCGGACGCACGGCGCTGAGGATCTTGCTCTGCGCGGCCTTGGCCAGGAACTGGTTGCGCGCTTCCATCAGTTTCGCGTGGCCGACGCCGGCGCGGTCCTGGAGGAACACGTCGAAGCCGGTGGCGTTACCCAGTTCGAGCACCGCCGGCGGGGCGAAGGCGAACACCATCGCGTCGCGGAAGCTGAAGAAGTGCATCTGCGCGCGCTGGGCGAGGGCGAACACGCTGTTCTCCTTCGAGCGCTCGTCCCACGGCTTGAGCATGATGAACGCCATGCCCGAGCTCTGGCCACGACCGGCGAAGTTGAAGCCGTTGACGGTGAACACCGATGCCACGGTATCGGCTTCCTTGTCGAGCAGATACTCGCGCATCTGGTCGACCACCACCTGGGTGCGCTCGGCACTGGAGCCGGCCGGGGTCTGCACCTGGGCGAACAGCACGCCCTGGTCTTCCTCGGGCAGGAACGCGGTGGGGATGCGCGCGAACAACCAGATCATGCCGACCACGATCAGGGCGTAGGCCAGCAGGAACGGGATCTTGTTGCGCAGGATGGTGCCGACGCTGCGTTCGTAGCCGACGACGCTGCGGTCGAAGTTGCGGTTGAACCAGCCGAAGAAGCCGCGCTTGGCCACATGGTGCTCGCCCTTCTTCAGCGGCTTGAGCATGGTGGCGCACAGGGCCGGGGTGAAGATCAGCGCCACCAGCACCGACAGGCCCATGGCCGAGACGATGGTGATGGAGAACTGGCGATAGATCACACCGGTGGAACCGCCGAAGAACGCCATTGGCAGCAGTACCGCCGACAGCACCAGGGCGATACCCACCAGGGCGCCCTGGATCTGCTCCATGGAGCGCTTGGTCGCCTCCTTGGGCGGCAACCCTTCCTCGGACATCACCCGCTCGACGTTCTCCACCACGACGATGGCATCGTCCACCAGCAGGCCGATGGCCAGGACCATGGCGAACATGGTCAGGGTGTTGATGCTGAAGCCGGCGGCGGCAAGGATGCCGAACGTACCCAGCAACACCACCGGCACGGTCATGGTGGTGATGATGGTGGCGCGGAAGTTCTGCAGGAACAGGTACATCACCAGGAACACCAGGACCACGGCCTCGATCAGGGTGTGGATCACCCCGCTGATCGATTCGGTGACCACCGGGGTGGTGTCATACGGGAACACGGCCTTCACGCCCGGCGGGAAGAACGGCTCCAGGTCGCTGATGGTGGTGCGCAGCGCCTTTGCGGTGTCCAGGGCGTTGGCGCCGGTGGCCAGCTTGACCGCCAGGCCCGAGGCCGGCATGCCGTTGTACTGGGCACTGATGGCGTAGTTCTCGCCGCCCAGGCCGACCGTGGCGACATCCCCCAGGCGGACCTGGGAACCGTCGTTGTTGACCTTGAGCAGGATCTTCTCGAACTGCTCGGCGGTCTGCAGGCGGGTCTTGCCGATGATGGTGGCGTTGAGCTGGGTACCCGGCAGTGCCGGCAGGCCGCCGAGCTGGCCGGACGAGACCTGGACGTTCTGCGCGGCCACGGCGGTGCGCACGTCGACCGGGGTCAGCTGGAACTTGTTCAGCTTGGCCGGATCCAGCCAGATGCGCATGGCGTACTGCGCACCGAACACCTGGAAGTCACCGACGCCCGCGGTCCGCGAGATCGGGTCCTGCATGTTGGAGACGATGTAGTTGGCCAGGTCGTCCTTGCTCATGCTGCCGTCTTCGGACACCAGGCCGATCACCAGCAGGAAGTTCTTCACTGCCTTGGTGACGCGGATACCTTGCTGCTGCACTTCCTGCGGCAACAGCGGGGTGGCCAGGTTCAGCTTGTTCTGGACCTGGACCTGCGCGGTGTCGGAGTTGGTGCCCTGCTCGAAGGTGGCGGTGATGGTCATGCTGCCGTCGGAGTTACTTTCCGACGACACATAACGCAGGTTGTCGATACCGTTGAGCTGCTGCTCGATCACCTGCACCACGGTGTCCTGCACCGTCTGCGCCGAGGCGCCCGGGTAGGTCACGGAGATGGCGATGGCCGGCGGGGCGATGCTCGGATACTGGTTGATCGGCAGCTTCAGGATCGACAGGGCGCCGACCAGCATGATCACCAGGGCGATCACCCAGGCGAAGATCGGGCGATCGATAAAGAACTTCGACATGGTTTACTCCGCTTTGGCGTCGGCTTTGGCCGTGTTGGCCTGAGCAGGGCCGGCCGGCTTCTTGACGTTGGTGGCTTCGCTGACCTTGACCTCGACGCCCGGTCGCACGAATTGCAGCCCTTCGGTGATCAGACGGTCGCCCGGGTTCAGGCCTTCCTCGATCAGCCAGTCGCTACCCAGGGTGCGGCTGGCCTTGAGCTGGCGCAGTTCGACCTTGTTCTCCTGGTTGACCACCAGCGCGGTCGGCGCGCCCTTGAGGTCGCGGGTCACGCCCTGTTGCGGGGCCAGGATGGCGTTGGCGTTGACCCCGGCCTTGAGCCGCGCATGGACGAACATGCCGGGCAGCAGGGTGTGGTCGGGGTTGGGGAAGATCGCGCGCAGGGTGACGGAACCGGTGGTCTCGTCGACCGCGACTTCGGAGAACTCCAGGCGACCCTGCTGCTTGAACAGGCTGCCGTCTTCCAGCACCAGCTGCACCTGGGCGGCGTTGTCGCCGGCCTTCTGCAGTTGGCCGCCTTCCAGGTCACGGCGCAGCTTGAGCAGCTCGGCGGTGGACTGGGTGACGTCGACGTAGATCGGGTCGAGCTGCTGGATGGTGGCCATGGCGTTGGTCTGGCCGTTGTTCACCAGGGCGCCTTCGGTGACCGAGGAGCGACCGATGCGGCCACTGATCGGCGCCAGCACCTTGGTGTAGCGCAGGTCGATCTGGGCGCTCTTGAGCGAGGCCTCGGCCTGCAATCGTTTGGCGTTGGCGTCGTCGTATTCCTGCTTGGAGACGGCCTGCTCGTCGATCAGTTGCTTGTAGCGTTCGGCCAGCGAGCGGGTAGCCTGCAGGTTGGCCTGGGCGTTGGCCAGGGTCGCCTCGTAGACGGCCGGGTCGATCTGGTAGAGCTGCTGCCCTTCCTTGACGTCGGTGCCTTCCTTGAACAGGCGCTTGAGAATGATGCCGTTCACCTGCGGACGAACCTCGGCCACACGGTAGGCGCTGGTGCGCCCCGGCAGTTCCGAGGTCAGGGTGAAGGCTTGCGGTTGCACGGTCACGACGCCGACCTGAGGAGCCTGGGGCGCTGGCGCGGCTTCCTCTTTCTTACAGCCACTGAGCAGGGTTGCCAGGGCCACGGCGGAAACCAGGGCGGTTACGGCTGGCTTGAATTGCATGAGGATCCTCGGGTCGCAGGAGCAAGGGAGCTCAAGAATATAGTGGAAGTGTCTTATGAGAAAAACGCTATCCGGTGGATAAATAGCTTGCTAAGGAATATACTTACATTCATGGTTGTTTGTAAATACCGTCGGTGAGTCGCCGCGGATCGTCCACATGCACCCGGGAGCGGCCCATGTAGCGCCTGCCCCGGCCTGATTCCCGCCCGCCGGATGCGCAGGCGGGGCCTGATGAGGTTGTACTGCCATGGTCCGTCGAACCAAAGAAGAAGCCCAGGAAACCCGTGCCCAGATCATCGAGGCGGCGGAAAAGGCCTTCTACAAGCGCGGGGTCGCGCGCACCACCCTGGCCGACATCGCCGAGCTCGCGGGGGTGACCCGCGGGGCAATCTACTGGCATTTCAGCAACAAGGCGGAGCTGGTGCAGGCGCTGCTCGACAGCCTGCACGAGACCCATGACCACCTGGCCCGGGCCAGTGAAAGCGAGGACGAACTCGACCCGCTCGGCTGCATGCGCAAGCTGTTGCTGCAAGTGTTCAACGAGCTGGTGCTCGATGCCCGTACCCGGCGTATCAATGAAATCCTGCATCACAAGTGCGAGTTCACCGACGACATGTGTGAGATTCGCCAGCAACGCCAGGGCGCGGTGCTGGACTGCCATCAGAGCATCGCCTTGGCCCTGGGCAATGCCGTACGTCGTGGCCAGTTGCCCGGGGAGCTCGATATCGATCGGGCTGCCGTGGCCATGTTTGCCTATGTGGATGGCCTGATCGGCCGCTGGCTGCTGCTGCCGGACAGCTTCGATCTGTTGGCCGATGTCGAAAAATGGGTCGATACCGGGCTGGATATGCTGCGCTTGAGCCCGGGCTTGCGCAAATGACACTTTGTTAAGGATTGTGAGGAAGTGTTACTCCCATCCTATTAACGCAGAATTAATAACGTGGGAGCGGCGGTGCGCCGATGCGACTTGCCCCGCGATGAGCCCTCTCAGGCCATGATGTCGCCAGGGCGGACCTATCGCGGGGCAAGCCCACAATCCTCAGCGCCCACGCAACTGCGGGTCCGGCAGTGCCAGCGCCGCCAGCAGTCCGATCAGCGAAGCCCCGGCACTGACCAGCAACAGGTCGCGGAAGGTTTCCAGCAAGCGCAGCTGGGTCTGCGGATCCGCCTCGCCCGCCTTGAGGCTGCCCAGCAATGGGTTGCCCAGCATCTCCAAGCCGCCCTGATGCAGCAGCGCCAGCAGCAGGCTGGACATGCACGCCACGCCCATCGCCCCGCCGAGCGAGCGGAACAGGTTGGTGGTGCTGGTCGCCACGCCGATGTCCCGGCTGTCCACCGCGCTTTGCGTGCCCACCAGCGAGGTGGGGAACTGCAGGCCGCAGGCGATCCCGGTCAGTAGCATGAACAGTGCGCTGAGCAACCCCGATTGCGGCGGCGTCAGCGCCATGGCGGCGATGGCCAGCGGCATCAGCAGCGCACCGGTGAGGATCTGCGGCTTGAAGCGGCCGGTGCGGCTGGTCATGCGCCCGCCGGTGAAGGCACCGATGGGCAGACCCATGGCCAGCGGCAGCAGGTGCAGTGCCGCGCTGTCAGCGCCGGCCCCGGTGATGCCCTGGTAGCGCAGGGGCATGAGCATGGTCAGCGAGATCGATTGGAAACTGGCGAAGGAAATCACGCACCAGCACAGCACCGCGACCCGGTTGCCGAACAGGCCCAGCGGCAGCAGCGGCTCACGGCAACGGCGCTCGTGGGCGATGAATGCCAGCAGCCCGAGCAGCGCGCAGCCCAGCAGCGCCAGCACCTGCGGCGACAGCCAGGCATGCCCCTGGCCGACCAGGGTGATGCCCAGCAGCAGGCTGCCCAGGCCGAGGATCATCAACACCGCGCCCAGGTAGTCCACCCGGGCCTCGCGGCGCTTGACCGACAAACCGTCCAACGCCCGGTGGATCACCCAGAGCGCCACCAGCCCCAGCGGCAGGTTGATCCAGAACACCCAGCGCCAGGAAAGATACTCGGTCAGCCAGCCGCCGAGCACCGGCCCGGCGACACTGGCCAGGGCATACATGCTGCTGAAATAACCCTGGTAGCGGCCGCGCTCGCGGGGCGGCACGTAGTCGCCGATGATCGCCTGGCTCACCGACACCATGCCGCCAGCGCCGATGCCCTGGAGCACCCGCGCCAGCACCAGCTGCGGCATGTCCTGGGCCAGGCCGCAGGCCACCGAGGCCAGGGTGAACAGGGCAGTGCCGGTGAGGATCATGCGCCGCCGGCCATACAGGTCGCCGAGCTTGCCGTAGATCGGCACGGCGATGGTCATGGCCACCATGTAGCCGGAGATGACCCAGGCCAGCAGCCCGACATCATTGAATTGCGCGGAAATCGCCGGCATGGACACGGCGACGATGGTCTGGTCGAGGGCGCCGAGGAAGATCGCCAGCATCAGGGCGGTCAGGACGCTGCGCAGGACGGTGGGGGGCAGGGCGGCGGTCACGTTCGGTTCCTTTTTCTTGTAGGAGCGGGCTTGTCCCGCGAACACCGGCCAAGCCGGTGCCATGCAGTGCGGTGTGGCCATCGCGGGGCAATCCCACTGCCACCAGCGAGACAATTGTACCCTGAGTTACATAGCTACCTATGTACTCCGTGCATCCCCTATGCAAGATCGGCATTGGCGCATTCATCCAGTGCTGCATGGCCGCGTGATATCGTGGCTAGGCCGCAGAGGCTGAAATCCGGGGCCTGCACCAGCATGGTGCAGCCATTTGCCGCAGGATTTCGCGTCGCTGTATGTCCACAC
Organism: Mitsuaria sp. RG; assembly: GCF_028369275.1. Taxonomy (NCBI): domain Bacteria; kingdom Pseudomonadati; phylum Pseudomonadota; class Betaproteobacteria; order Burkholderiales; family Sphaerotilaceae; genus Roseateles; species Mitsuaria sp. RG. The sequence continues at coordinate 33,533 of NZ_JAQMYQ010000044.1, read as the reverse complement.
CTTCTATTCCTCTGCCTGCATGTCGAGCATGACCGCCCAGATGGCGACGGTTGGAACAGTCAGGTAGACCCGATTCAGGGGTCGGTTGTCAGCCGTTCACAAATTTCATTACAAGCGGAGTGATCATGCCCAAGGCTTCCCACCACGATCTGCGTTTTGCCTTCCGCGAACTGCTTGCTTCAGGTTCGTGCTATCACACCGCTTCGGTCTTCGACCCGATGTCCGCCCGTATCGCCGCGGACCTGGGCTTCGAAGTCGGCATCCTCGGCGGCTCGGTCGCCTCGTTGCAGGTCCTGGCCGCGCCGGACTTCGCCCTGATCACCCTCAGCGAGTTCGTCGAGCAGGCCACCCGCATCGGTCGCGTCGCCCAGTTGCCGGTACTGGCCGATGCCGACCATGGCTATGGCAATGCGCTCAACGTGATGCGCACGGTCATCGAACTGGAGCGCGCCGGCGTGGCCGCGCTGACCATCGAGGATACCTTGCTGCCGGCCCAGTTCGGTCGCAAGTCCACCGACCTGATCTCGGTGGAGGAGGGCGTGGGCAAGATTCGTGCGGCGCTGGAGGCGCGTGTCGATTCGGCGCTGGCGATCATCGCCCGGACCAATGCCGGCGTGCTCACCACCGAGGAAATCATCGTCCGCACCCAGAGCTACCAGAAGGCCGGCGCCGATGGCATCTGCATGGTGGGGGTGAAGGACTTCGAGCAGTTGGAGCAGATCGCCGAGCACCTGAGCGTGCCGCTGATGCTGGTCACCTACGCCAACCCGAACCTGCGTGACGACGAGCGCCTGGCGCGCCTGGGCGTGCGCATCGTGGTCGATGGCCATGCCGCCTACTTCGCCGCGATCAAGGCCACCTACGACTGCCTGCGCCAGCAGCGCGGCCAGCAGCACAAATCGGACAACCTCGGCGCCACCGAGCTTTCGCACACCTACACCCAGCCCGAGGACTACATCCGCTGGGCGAAAGAGTACATGAGCGTCGAGGAGTGATCCTCTCTACCTGACGGCGCTCAGCGTGGCGCTATGAGGGACGCAGTGCTCGTGGACGCAGCTGGCGGCCGCGTTGGGCTGGCTGCGCAGCAGCTCGACCCGCCAGCAGGCCGAGCCGTAGAGCCCGGCCACCGCGACCAGGGCAAAGACGAGGGCGCAACGCCTGGATTTGATGCTCATGGTGCGGACCTCCTGTTGGTGCAACAGGTGATACCTTCAAGCATAGGCCTTGTGCGCGGATCTGCATGGCCTGGACTCAGCTCAATCCCTTGTCCCACTCCGGCTCGTCGCCGAACCGCTGCGCCAGGAAGTCCAGCATGCTGCGCAGTGTCGCCGGCATGTGCTTGCGCGAGGTGTACACAGCGTTGAGCGTCAACTCTCGTGGTTTGGCGTACGGCAGCAACCGCACCAGGTCGCCATTGCGCAACGCAGCAGCCGCCTGGTAGGTGGGCAGCATGGCGATGCCGGCGTGGGCCAGGGCGGCTTTCTGCAGGGTCATGGCCTCGTTGGCGCTGATATTGCCCTGCACCGGCACGGCGACGTTCTGCCCGTCCACCTCGAAATGCCACAGGCTGTGACCGAAGTAGGCATGGGTCAGGCAGTTGTGCCGGCTCAGTTCCTCGACCTGGCGCGGCGTGCCGTGCTCGCGCAGGTAGGCGGGGCTGGCGCAGACCACCGAGCGGCACACGCTCAGGCGTCGGGCGATGAGGTTGGGGTCGACGTCGTTGCTGGTGCGGATGGCCAGGTCGATGCGCTCGTCCACCAGGTTGACGGTGCGGTCGAGCATCTGCAGTTCCACCTTCACCCCGGGGTAGCGTTTGACATAGGCGGCCAGCGCATCCACCAGCTGGGCCTGGCCGAATGAGGTGCTGACACTGATGCGCAGTTCACCACGGGGCGCGTCGTCCGGCTGGCGCACGGCGTTCTGCAGGTCGCCGGCCAGCTCCAGCAGCTGGCGACAGCGGGGCAGGGTCTCGAGGCCTGCGGCCGTCAGGCTGAGCTTGCGCGTGGTACGTTGCATCAGGCGCGCGCCGACCCAGTCCTCCAGCTCCGCCAGGTAGCGTGAGACCACGGGCCTGGAAAGCTCCAGATGATCCGCCGCGGCGGACTGGCTGCCCAGGTCGACGACGGTGACAAATACGCGCATGGCATTGAGGCGATCCATGATCTGTCCGATTTCAGAAACAAACTATGTCGAAGCATCGCATTTTTTGTATTGGTTCGGGCAACTAAGCTTGCCTGCATCGTCCCACTCACAGGATCTTGCGATGTCTCTCCTCACCCCCCTGCGCGGCCTGCTGCTGGCCTGTATAACCCTCGGCGGCCAGGCCATGGCCGGCGAACCGCTCAAGCTCGAAGCCTACAACCCTGGCCACGCGGCGATCTTCCCGGTCAGTTCGGTGATCGTCAGCGGCGCCCACGACGCCATCCTGGTCGACGCCCAGTTCGGCAAAGGCCAGGCCGAGCAGGTGGTCGAACGCCTGCGTGCCAGCGGCAAGCAGCTGACCACCATCTATGTCAGCCATGGCGACCCCGACTACTACTTCGGCCTGGACACCATCACCCAGGCGTTTCCCAAGGCCCGGGTGGTCGCCTCGGCCGCCACGGTCGAGCACATCCGCAAGACCATGGACGCCAAGCTGGCCTACTGGGGCCCGCAGATGGGCGCGGACAAGCCGGCACGCCTGGTGGTGCCGCAGGTCCTCGAGGGCAATCGCCTGGAGCTTGAAGGCCAGGCACTGGAGGTTGTCGGCCTGGACGGTCCACAGCCGGACCGCAGCTTCGTCTGGATTCCCTCGATCAAGGCAGTGGTCGGTGGCGTGGTGGTTTCCGAACATATCCACGTGTGGATGGCCGACACCCAGACCGCGCAATCCCACGCCGACTGGCTGAGCACCCTGACGAAGATCGAGCAGCTGGCCCCGCGCACGGTGATCCCCGGGCATTACCTGGGCGACAGCAGCCGCTCGCTGGACGCAGTGCGCTTCACCACCGGCTACATTCGTGACTTCGATACCGAAGCCGCCAAGGCCGCCGATTCCACCGCGCTGATCGCGGCGATGAAGCAACGCTACCCGAACCTTGCCGACGAGAGCTCCCTGGAACTGGGGGCCAAGGTCGCCAAGGGCGAGATGAAGTGGTAATCCCTTTCAACCTGTTGGAGTGTTTCCCATGAGCAAGATCGCAATCATCGGCGCCACCGGGCGCGCCGGCAGCCAGTTGCTGGAAGAGGCCCTGCGTCGTGGCCACAGTGTGGTGGCCATCGCTCGGGATCCGGGCAAGCTGCAAGGCCGTGACGGCGTGACGGTCAAGGCGCTGGATGCCAAGGACAGCGCCGCCCTGCAGACGGCCGTGACTGGCTGCGATGCGGTGTTGAGCGCGGCGCATTTCTCCACCCTCGAGCCTGGCGCGATCATCGAGCCGGTCAAGCGTGCCGGGGTCAAGCGCCTGCTGGTGGTGGGTGGTGCCGGCAGCCTGCTGCTGCCGTCCGGGCACCGGGTGATCGACAGCCCGGACTTCCCGGAGGCCTACAAGGCCGAGGCCAGTGCCGGGGTGCGCTTCCTCGAAACGCTGCGCCGCGAGCCGACCCTGGACTGGACCTTCCTGTCGCCGTCGGCGGAGTTCGTCGAAGGTGAGCGCAGCGGGCACTACACCCTGGGCAAGGACCACCTGCTGATCGGCGCTGATGGCAAGAGCTGGATCACCTTTGCCGATTACGCCATCGCCATGCTCGACGAGCTGGAGAAACCGGCGCACTCGCGGGCGCGGTTCACGGTCGGCTACTGAGTCGCGCGGTACCCTGTAGGAGCGGCCTCGTGCCGCGAAAGGGCTGCACAGCAGCCCCAGGCTTTCAGCGACAAATCAGATATCGCCGGGGCCGCTATGCGGCCCTTTCGCGGCACAAGGCCGCTCCTACAAAGGTTGCGCAAGGCTTGAGGCGCGCGTCTGCAGCCACTCCACCAACTCGACCAGCCCCGTGGGCATGGTCTTCGACGGGCTCACCAGGTAATAGCCCTTCCCGGTCGTCACCTTCAGCTCGAACGGCATGCACAACCGGCCTGTGCGCAGGTCGTCGCCGATCAGCGAGAAATCGCCGATGGCGATCCCCGTCCCCTGGGAGGCCATGGCCATTGCCATGTCCAACGTCTCGAAGTGCTGCTTCGGCCCCTGGGGCTCGAACCCGGCGTTGGCCGCCTGCAACCACAGCTGCCAGTCGTGTTCGTCCCGCGAGGGGTGCAGCAGCATCTGCCGCGCCAGGTCCTGCAACTGCAAGAGGTCGCTTGATACCGATGGCGCGCAGACCGGCGTCAGTTGTTCATCGAACAGCTTGCGTACCTGCAGCCCATGGTTCGGCGCCGCGCCATACACCACGGCCGCATCGAAGCCCTCGCGGCGAAAATCCACGCCGTGCTGCACCGTGGTGGTCAACTCCACCGGCACGTCCGGGCGCAGTGCCTGCCATTCCAGCAAGCGTGGCAGCAGCCAGCGCATCACGCAGGTCGGCGCCTTTAGCTGCAGTGTCGCGCTACGCCCGCCGACCTCGCGCACGCCTTGCTCGATCAGGGCAAAGATCTGCTGCACCCGGGGCAGCCAGTCCTGCCCTTCGCGGGTCAGCGCCAGGCCCCGGGCCTGGCGCTGGAACAACGCGTAGCCCAGGTGCTCCTCGAGCCCGGCGATCTGCCGGCTGACCGCGCCCTGGGTGATGTGCAGCTGTTGCGCGGCGCGGGTGAAGTTGCAGTGCCGGGCGGTCACCAGGAAGGTGTGCAGGGCGGGGAGGGGCGGCAGGCGTTTCATTGTGACAAGCCATGATGTGAGGTCATGGCTAGTATGTGTTTTTTTGCATTGTGGCGGTAGTCGGCGCTTGGTTCCATGAGCACAGGTCTCAACAAGAATCGGGTACTCGATGATGGCAACCTGTGGTGAAGTGCTGGTCAAACTCCTCGAAGGCTATGGCGTCGATCATGTCTTCGGCATTCCCGGCGTGCATACCGTGGAACTCTACCGCGGCCTGGCCGCCTCCTCGATCCGTCACATCACCCCGCGCCACGAGCAGGGGGCCGGGTTCATGGCCGACGGCTACTCGCGTACCCGGGGCAAGCCTGGGGTGTGCTTCATCATCACCGGCCCGGGCATGACCAACATCACCACCGCCATGGGCCAGGCCTATGCCGACTCGATCCCGATGCTGGTGATTTCCAGCGTGCAATCGCGTAGCCAGCTGGGCGGTGGACGCGGCAAGCTGCACGAGCTGCCCAACCAGGCTGGCCTGGTCGCGGGGGTGGCGGCGTTCTCGCACACGCTGATGAGCGCCGATGACCTGCCCGAGGTGCTGGCCCGCGCCTTCGCCGTGTTCGATGGCGCCCGACCTCGCCCGGTGCATATCGAGATCCCGCTGGATGTGCTGGTGGAACCCGCCGATCACCTGTTGCCGGGCCGCGTGGTGCGCACCACCCGGGCCGGCGCCGCGCCACAGACCGTGCAACGCATGGCCGTGCGCCTGGCCAAGGCGCGGCGTCCGCTGATCCTGGCCGGTGGCGGTGCGCTGGAGGCGGGCGCCGGGCTGGCGCGGCTGGCCGAGCACCTGCAGGCGCCGGTGGCGCTGACCATCAACGCCAAGGGGTTGTTGCCCGCGAACCATCCGCTGCAGATCGGCTCGACCCAGACCCTGCCGGCCACCCGTGCGCTGGTGGCCGAGGCCGACGTGGTGCTGGCCATCGGCACCGAACTGGCCGAAACCGACTACGACGTGACCTTCAAGGGCGGTTTCGAGATCCCCGGCAGCCTGCTGCGGATCGATATCGACCCGGACCAGACGGTGCGCAACTACCTGCCCGAACTTGCCCTGGTAGCGGATGCCGCCCAGGCTATTGAAGCGCTGTTGGTGGCCCTGAACCTGCAGGCGCAACCGCCGCGCGAAAGCGATTGGGGAGCGGCGCGGGCCGCCCGTCTGCGCCAGGACAACGCGGCCAGCTGGGACCAGCCGACCCTGAGCCAGACCCGTCTGCTGACCAGCATCCTGCAGACCCTGCCGGACGCCATCCTGGTGGGCGACTCGACCCAGCCGGTCTATACCGGCAACCTGACTCTGGACATGGCCAGGCCGCGTCGCTGGTTCAATGCCTCCACTGGTTACGGCACGCTGGGATACGCGTTGCCGGCCGCCATGGGCGCCTGGCTGGGCAGCGCCGAGTCGCCCGCCGTACGCGCGCCGGCGGTGTGCCTGATCGGTGACGGCGGGCTGCAGTTCACCCTGCCTGAGCTTGCCAGCGCGGTCGAGGCGCAGGTGCCATTGATCGTGCTGCTGTGGAACAACCAGGGGTACGAGGAGATCAAGAAGTACATGGTCAACCGGGCGATCGAGCCGGTCGGCGTGGACATCCATACCCCGGACTTCATTGGCGTGGCGCGGGCGTTGGGGGCCGAGGCAGAGGACGTGGGTGATGTGGCGCAACTGCAGGCAGCGTTGGGCAGGGCGGTGGAGCGCAGGGGGCCGACCTTGATCCAGGTGGATCAAGGTCAGTGGCAGCGGGCGGTTCAGGGCTGAAGCTGCAGCGAGGGCTTTGCCCTCGATCGCGGGGCAAGCCCGCTCCTACAGTCGCCCGATGTTTGTCTCTTTTCAGCTGGCGCTGGCGCGCAGGCGCGCCACGTCGCGAATCGGCGGCGCGCCGTACAGGCGGCTGTACTCGCGGCTGAACTGCGACGGGCTTTCATAACCTACCCGGTAGCCAGCCACCGCGGCCTCCAGCCCGTCGTTGAGCATCAGTCGCCGCGCCTCCTGCAGGCGCAGCTGCTTCTGGTACTGCAACGGGCTCATTGAGGTCACGGCCTTGAAACGGTGGTGCAGGGTCGAGGTGCTGAGGTTGACCTCGCGCGCCAGGTCCTCGATGCGCAAGGGCTCCTGGTAATGCCGATTGAGCCAGGCGATGGCCTGGCATACCCGGTGGGTCTGGCTGCTGGACAGGGCGATCTCGCACAGCCGCCAGCCCTGGGGGCCACGCAGCACGCGATACATCAGCTCGCGGCGCACCAGTGGGGCGAGCACGGCAATATCTCGTGGGCTGTCGAGCAGGCGGACCAGGCGCAGCAGCGTGTCGAGCAACTGCGGATCGCTTTTCTCCACGAACAGCCCTCGGCCGGAGGATTGGCCGGGGACCAGTATCGGCCCGCTCTCGGCGATCAGCTGGCTGATCTGCGCCGGGTCGATGTCCAGGCGCAAACCCAGGCAGGGGTTCTCGGGGCTGGCTTCGAGCAGGGCGCCGGTGATGGGCAGCGTTACCGAGACCACCATGTAGTGCAGCGGGTCGTAGGTATAGCGCTCGTCGCCCAGGAACAATGTCTTGCTGCCCTGGGCCAGGATGCACAAGGCCGGTTGCGCCAGGGCCGGCATGCCGCGCACATCTTCTTCATAGCGAGTCAGGTACAGGTCTTCGATGGCCGACACCGCGCCATAGGGGCCGTTGGCGTGACGTCGGATCAGCCCGGCCAGCTCCTGGCGTTGCTGTTCCAGAAGCGGATCGAGGGGCGTGGATGAACTCATGGCGGGATTCCTCTGCTGACCGACGCAGCATAGGTTTGGGCAATGGCAGGCGCTAGTCGAAAGCTGCAGATCGATTGCCTGATCCTGCCGCGTTGCAGGATCAGGCAATCGGCCGGCAGTAATGGCCTAACGTCCCGCGCGGGCGAACCTCTAACCTTGGCAGCCTGGTTTTCCCGTCCGTAGCGCTTCAAGGAGATCGTTCATGACCCAGCAACAACCGGTCACACACCTGGCTTTCATCCGCGCCAGCAACGGTCGATCCGCAGAACTCGGCGTGCGCCTGCGCGACTTGCTCGAGCCGTCGCGACGTGCGCCGGGCTGCCTGAGCTTCAGCGTGCAGCGCTCGCAGGTCGATGCCGACCTGTGGCTGCTCAGCGGCAGCTGGTGCGACCAGCAGGCGATGAGTGGCTATTTCGCTTCGCCCACCCTCGACGTGTTCGGGGAGCTGGTGCAGGAGCAGGTGGTCAGCAGCCTGGACCTGCATACCTTCGCCTAACGTGTAGAATGCCGCCCCTCGATCACACAGGCGCAAAGCGACATGGCACGTAGAGAATTCCCCCACTTCGAAGCGGTTTCGGCAATGGTTCCGGTGCAAGGCGGCGGCTACCACGCGGCGATCGCCGTGAAGGCCCTGGTCATGGGCGGCGCGCCGCGCTTTCACAAAGTGCTGGACGGGCAGGTGTTCCAGTCGGCGATCGCGGCCGACCAGGCCGCTTGTGCCGAACTCGAACGCCTGCAGGGCGTGAGCGAGGAAGGTGAACTGGTCTTTTGATCAGACCTGTGGGCGAGCCATCTTGAACAGCTCGCCCAGCGCGAAGTAGTCGGCCGGGCCGCCGCCACGCAGGATCGGCTCGGCTGCGGCGGTGTCGTAGATGCCGTCCTTGAGCAGGTGCTCGGCAATGTGCACCGCCACCACCTCACCGAGGATCAGCCAGCTGGGAACCACTTCCTGGTCGGCGCGCTTGAGCTGGACGATCTGGCTGACCTTGCATTCGAAGCTCACCGGGCTTTCGCCCACGCGCGGCACCTTGACCACATTCGAGGCGGTCGGGGTGAGGCCGCTGAGTGTGAACTCGTCGACATCCGCCGCCACGGCGGCGCAGCTCTGGTTCATCTGCTGCGCCAGCGGACGGGTGGCCAGGTTCCAGACGAACTCACCGGTCTGCTCGATGTTGTTCAGGCTGTCTTTGCGCCCGACGCTGCAGAAACCGATGATCGGAGGGATGTAGTTGAAGGCGTTGAAGAAGCTGTAGGGCGCCAGGTTCAGGCGGCCTTCGCGGTCGTGGCTGGAGATCCAGCCGATGGGCCGTGGGCCGACGATGGCGTTGAACGGGTCGTGGGGCAGGCCGTGGCCTTTGGCGGGTTCGTAGTAGTACATCTGCGCAAGGCCGCGAGGCCCTTCCTGGTGGGAGACAAGGCGCCTAGTGTGCCAAGGCTTGGCCCGGCTGCAAATGATCAAGCCCGGCCGAAGCCGGGCTGGTTGCGCGCATCAGCGATCAGCTGATGCGGTGGCCGTTGGTGCGGTCGAAGCCATCTTCGGCGAAGCGTTGGCCGCCGGTGCGATCAAAGCCGTCTTCGGCGAAGCGTTGGCCGCCTGTGCGATCGAAGCCGTCTTCGGCGAAGCGTTGGCCGCCGGTGCGGTCGAAGCCGTCTTCGGCGAAGCGTTGGCCGCCGGTGCGGTCGAAGCCGTCTTCGGCGAAGCGCTGCCCACCGGTACGATCGAAGCCATCTTCTGCGTAGATAGCCGACTGACTCTGCACGGCAGCGAAGGTGTGGGCGCCGGTACGGTCGAAACCGTCTTCGGCGAAGGCACCCGTGGACAGAACAGAGAGGGCGAGGGTGAGGATCAGTTGGTTTTTCATGGCCGTTGCTCCGGTGGATTGCTTGGGGTTGTTGTTTCTATGGGTTTAATGCTACGCCTATTAATTTGATTAAAAAGCGCAAAAAACCACGTATAAGAATCGATTAAGTCGATTGTTTTTGGCGCGGGTAACTGCAGGAAGTTGCCATTGGCGCCCCGGCCGCCGCCCAGCACCGCTCCCATCGGTTTTCGGGAGGGCCAGGCGGTGGCAGGGCCATTTCAGAATGAGCCCAGGCAGTTAATTGGGAATTAAGGGAGGAGGCGGCTTTTCACGAGAGGGAGGCCTGTTACCCGTGATGCGAGGTTCAGCGAGCGGTCGAGCTTTTCAGAGTGCTCGTTGAGCAGCCCCGCTCATGTCTCCTGGGTATTCACCCTGTAGCGGGTGCTTCGTCCGCCGCCGGGCAGACGAACCAGGCAGTGCTTGTCCAGCAGGTCGGCAAGGTGCCGGGTGGCTGTGGCCTTGGAGACCTTGGCCACAGCCTGATACTGGCTGGCGCTGATACCCGCCTCGAAGCCGCGAGGGCCACCGTCGAGCAGGCGATTGAGCACTTTGACCTGTTCGGGCAACAAGCCGTCGCCGCGATGGATCAGCCAGAAGCGTGCCTTTGCCAGCACCCGGTCGATGCGCGCCAGCGCTTGCTGGAGGCTGCGCAGCAAGGTGGCAAGGAACCAGGCCAACCATTGTGTGACGTCCAGGCCGCCGCGCTGGCTGCTTTCAAGGACTGCGTAGTAGCCGGCCCGGTCTTCCAGGATGCTGCTGGACATGGCGTAGAAACGGACCGCCCGCTGCTCGCCCTGGGCCAATGCCAGGTCTGTGATGGCGCGGGCCAGGCGGCCATTGCCATCGGCGAAGGGGTGCAAGGTGACGAACCAGAAATGGGCGAGCCCCGCGCGTAGCAGGGGGTCGAGTTGCCGATCACTGCGGCTTCTCTCGAACCAGTCGAGGAACTGCTGCACCTGCTGCTCCAGGCCGGCACGCGGCGGTGCTTCGAAATGCACCCTGGGTTTGTCGATACGACCCGACACCACCTGCATCGGGGCATCGTCGCGCCATGCGCCGACTGGCATGGGCGGTGCGAGCGTAGTGTCATGCTCGGGGAACAGCCAGCGATGCCACAGGAACAGGCGCTGCTGATCCAGTGGCCGAACATAGCCCATGGTCGCATCCACCATCAACTCGGCCAGGCCCTCGCTGCGTGTCGTGGTCGTTCCTGGCTCGGCAATCCCGAGCCGGCGGGCCAGGGAAGAGCGCACGGACTCCACATTGAGCTGCTCACCCTCGATGGCCGAGGACGTGACAATGTTCTGCAGCAGGGTATCGAGTGTATCGAGGTTGGCATTGGCCTCGGTCACCGCCCCCGCTCTGCCAAGCAGGCAGCCTTGCGCCTGGACGCAGTCCCTGAGCAAGGTTGCCAGTTGCGACGCGTCCCAACGAACGTCGGGCCAGTCGGCCTGCTGCCAGACCCAGACGGTGTCTGCAGCCGTGTGCGCTTTTGGGTTCATGAGCCAAATAATAGCGTCATTCGGCTCATGATGTGAGCCGAATGACGCTATTATTTGGCTCACAATCCATTAAAAAAGGGGCGCCCGGTCATCCGGAGCGCCCCTTTTCAGTTCTGCGAGGAGGGATCAGTCGGTGGTGATCCGCGAATGCTGCTTGGTGTCCTTCATAGTCGCGTACACCAGCAACGAACAGGCGATGCAGGCGGTGACGTACCAGTAGTAGCCAGTCTCCATGCCGGCGCTCTTGAACCACAGGGCCACGTACTCGGCGGTGCCGCCGAAGATCGACACGGTCAGCGCGTACGGCAGGCCGACGCCCAGGGCGCGGATCTCGGTCGGGAACAGTTCGGCCTTGACCACGGCGTTGATCGAGGTGTAGCCGCTGACGATGATCAGCGCGGCCATGATCAGGAAGAACGCGCCCCACCAGGTCTGGATGGTGTGCAGGGTGCTGAGGATCGGCACGGTGAACAGGGTGCCGAGCACGCCGAAGGCGATCAGGATAGGGCGTCGACCGATCTTGTCGGACAGCCCGCCGATCACTGGTTGCAGGCACATGAACAGGAACAGCGTGGCCGCCGAAATGGTGGTCGAGTCGCTGATGCTCATGCCCACGGTGTTGACCAGATACTTCTGCATGTAGGTGGTGTAGGTGTAGAAGGCCAGGGTTCCGCCCATGGTCAGGCCGACCACGGTCATCAGCTCCTTGGGATGGCGCAGCAGGGTGCGCATCAGGTTTTCCTTGGATTTTTCCTTCTTGGTGAAGGACGCGGTTTCTTCCATACCGCGACGCAGGTACAGGGCGACCACCGCGCACAGCGCGCCGATCACGAACGGCACGCGCCAGCCCCAGGCATACAGCTCCTCGGTGGTCAGGGTGTTCTGCAGGACGATCAGCACCGCCAGGGCGATGAGCTGACCCGAGATCAGGGTGACGTACTGGAAGCTGGAGAAGAAGCCACGGCGTTCCTTGCTGGCCATCTCGCTCAGATAAGTGGCGGAGGTACCGTATTCGCCACCCACCGACAAGCCCTGCATCAGGCGGGCGATGACCAGCAGGACTGGCGCAGCGACGCCGATGGTCTCGTAGCCCGGGGTCAGGGCGATGACCAGGGAGCCTGCGCACATCAGCAGCACCGAAGCCATCAGTGCCGCCTTGCGGCCCTTGCGGTCGGCGTACAGGCCCATCAGCCAGCCACCGATCGGGCGCATGAGGAAGCCCACGGCGAAGATCGCGGCGGTGTTGAGCAGTTGGGCGGTGGTGTCGCCGGCGGGGAAGAAGGCCTTGGCGAAGTACAGCGAGAATGCGGCGTAGACATACCAGTCGTACCATTCGACCATGTTGCCGATGGAACCACTGAAGATCGATTTGAGGCGACTGGCGGTGGACTTTTGCGCGGCGGGCGCAACGGCCGCCCCGGTGGGCAGAGTGCTGGCGTTATCCATCAGGGATACCTTCTCGTTGTTTTTGTGGAGCGCGCTCGAGGCGCAGCTTGAGAAGGGTTTTGCAGGAGGTGTGCCAGGTGGGGGCGCAGTGATCCGTTTGGGTGCATCGTGAGCCGGTCCGCTCCCACGCAACCCCTGTAACCTGCGGGTAATGCATATCCTTGTAGGAGCGGGCTTGCCCCGCGAAGAAGTGCCTCGGAGGATCAGTGAGTGAGCGGAATTTCGCTTGTTCTCGCCAATGGATAGGCAAGAATCCGCTCATTCGCGCTCAAGAAAGTCCTCTCTCGCCAACCCATGCCGCTGCATCTTTTCATTGAGTGTGCGCCGCGGCAGTTGCAGTGCCTCCATCACGCCCTTGATCTCACCCTTGTGCTGACGCAATGCAGCGCGCAGACACTGGGCCTCGAACGCTTCCATCTGCTCGACCAGGGATTGCCCGCCGGACGCGACCTCCAAAGCCGGCGAGCCCAACCCCAAGGCATGCCGTTCGGCGGCATTGGCCAGCTCGCGCACATTGCCCGGCCAATCGTGGGCCAGCAGGCGCGCCAGTTGCGCGCCGCTCAGCGGTGGGGCGCTGCGCCCCAGGCGTTCGGCGGCGCCGCGGGCAAAATGCTCAAACAGCAGCGGGATGTCCTCACGCCGTTCGCGCAGGGGCGCCAAGCGCAGTTCGGCGACGTTCAGGCGATAGGCCAGGTCTTCGCGGAAACGCCCGGCGCGGGCTTCTTCAAGCAGGTCCGGCTTGGTCGCGGCAATGATGCGCAGGTCGACGCTGATGCTCTGATTGGCGCCCAGCCGCTCAAGCTTCTGTTCCTGGATCACCCGCAGCAGCTTGGCCTGCTGGGCCAGTGGCATGCTTTCGATTTCGTCGAGGAACACGGTACCGCCATTGGCGTACTCCAGTTTGCCGATTCGCTTGCCCTGGGCACCGGTGAACGCGCCGCTCTCATGGCCGAACAGCTCGGCCTCGAACAATGTTTCGGGAATGGCCGCGCAGTTGAGGGCGACGAAGGGTTTGTCGGCGCGCGGGCCGAAGTCGTGCAGGCAGCGCGCCACGCGCTCCTTGCCGCTGCCGGTTTCACCGCGGATCAGCACGTTGACCGGCAGGCCGGCCAGCTCCAGCACCTGGCGGCGCAGTTGCTGCAAGCCCTGGGACATGCCCAGCAGGGTGTTCTCCAGCTGCGCCTTGAGGTCGGCCTGCTCATGCAGGTGGCGGTTCTCCAGGACCAGCTGGCGCTTTTCCAGGGCCCGGCGCAGGCTGCCCATCAGGTGCTGTGGTGTGAACGGCTTTTCCAGGAAGTCATAGGCGCCATTGCGCATCGCTTCCACGGCCATGGGCACATCGCCATGGCCGGTGAGCAGGATCACCGGCAGGTCGGGGTCGTTCGCCTGCAGCTGTTCGAGCAGTTGCAGGCCGGACATGCCGGGCATGCGTACGTCGCTGAGGATCACCCCGGGGAAGTGCGGCTCGAGCCTGTCCAGACAGTCTTCGGCGCGGGCGAACAGTTGCACGCTGAAGCCCGACAGGCTCAGCCACTGTTCCACCGCGGTGCGGATGCTCGCTTCGTCGTCGACGACAATCACCGAATTCAACATACAGGCTCCAGGTCGCGGGGCAGGGTGAGGCTGAAGCGGGCACCGCCCGGCAGGTTCTCGACCTGCAGGCGGCCACCGGCGTCGATGACGATGCCATAGGAGATGGCCAGGCCCAGGCCCAGCCCTTCACCGACCGGCTTGGTGGTGAAGAACGGATCGAAGACCCGGTCCAGGTCGCAGTCGAGGATGCCACCACCGGAATCGAGCACGCTCAGGCGCCATTGCCCATCGTCTGCCTCGATGCGGATCTCCAGGCGTTTGTAACGTTTGTCGGCCATGGCGTCGATGGCGTTGCGCAGCAGGTTGATCAGCACCTGCTCGAGGCGGATCGCGTCGCCGCGGACCCAGGCCGGGCGGGCCAGGTACAGCGCCACTTCGACGCCTTCGGCGCGGATGCGGGTATCCAGCAGGTGCAGCGCCTGGTCGACCACCGTGGCCAGGTCCAGACGTTCGCGCAGGCCGCCGGGGCTGTTGCGGGCGAAGGTCTTCAGGTGGCCGGTGAGCGCGGCCATGCGGGTCAGCATCTGCTCCAGCGGCTCCAGGGCCTGGCGGGCTTCGTCATGGCGGCCATGGTCGAGCAGCAGGCGCAGGGTTTCCAACTGCATGCGCTGGGTGGTCAGCGGCTGGTTGATTTCGTGGGCCAGGGCTGCCGACATCTGCCCCAGCGCCGCCAGCTTGGCCGATTGCACCAGGCCTTCCTGGGCGGTATGCAGCTCACGGGTGCGCTCCTCGACCAGGCGCTTGAGCTCTTCGCGGCTGCGTTGGCGTAGGCGGGCCAGGCGCAGGCGCTGGCTGACGAACAGCGCGGCGAACACCAGGCTCAGCCAGATGGCTGCAGCGGCGAGGGCGGCGTTGCGGCCATCCTCGGCGACCTGCGGCTTGCGCAGCAAGTGCAGGGTCCAGCCTTCGGCCTCCAGGGGCAGGCGCTCCCACAGGTACTCGGCGGTGCCATCCGGGCCTTGCACGCGGGTCAGGTGGCTGGTGTCGGTGAAGCGGGTCAGGGCCTGGTGCTGCAGGGGCACCAGCGGTTGCTTGTCGTACTGGCGGGTTTCGGCCAGTTCGGCGCGGTCGGCGCCGGACAGCGGTTGCAGCTCGCGGTAGCGCCAGCCGTCCTGATTGGCGATGAAGGTGATGCCGCGGGCATCGCTGACCAGCAGGATATCGCTGCCCTGGCGCCACTCGCGTTCCAGCTCCGGGAACTCAAGTTTGACGACCATGGCGCCGAGGAAGCGGCCATGTTCGTCGTTTACCGCGCTGGACAGGAAGTAGCCCGGCACGCCGCTGGTCACGCCGACGGCATAGAACCGGCCGCTGCCCTGGCTGCGGGTCTGCTTGAAATAGGGGCGAAAGCCGTAGTTGGAGCCGACATAGGTGGTCGGCAGGCGCCAGTTGCTGGCGGCGATGGCCAGGCCCGTGCGGTCGAGCAGCTCCAGGGTGGAGGAGTTGGCGGCGCCGTTGATGCGTTCGAGCTTGCGGTTCAGGGCGTCCTGCACCGGCTCGGTGATCGGACCGCGCAGGGCCGCGATCAGCTCCGGATCCAGCGCCAGCACCGCAGGCAGGGCGCGATAGCGCTCGATCAGGGTGTGCAGGGCGTTGGCATACAGGCCCAGTTGCTCGCTGGCCCGGCGGGCGTCGGTTTCCATGGCCTGGCGCTTGGCCTGGTGCATGGCCCAGCCGGCGCTGAGGGTGGTGCCGACCAGGATCAGCAGGATGATCAAACCCAGGCGCAGGGCGCGGAAGGATGAGGGCATGGGGCGGATCCGGGATCTCGGTTGTCTGTGCCGGCCTCATCGCGGGGCAAGCCCGCTCCCACAGGATTGCAGATGTTCCTGTGGGAGCGGGCTTGCCCCGCGAAGGGGCCGAACCTGCTTAACGCAGCTCGAAGCTCTGCTGCTGCACCGCCTGCGAGTCGAGGCCGATCTGCACATTGAACTGGCCAGCTTCGGCGACGTGCTGCAGTTGGCCATTGTAGAACTTCAGGTCCTGCTCACTGATGTCGAAGGTCAAGGTTCGCGCTTCGCCGGCCTTGAGCATGACTTTCTGGAAGTTCTTCAGTTCCTTGACCGGGCGGCTCATTGACGCACTCTGGTCCTGGATATACAGCTGCACCACGGTCTCGCCGTCACGCTTGCCGGTGTTCTTCACCGTAACCTTGGCCTGCAGGGTGCCGCCACGCTTGAGTTCCTTCTGCGACAGCGCCAGCCCCGACAGCTCGAAGCTGGTGTAGCTCAGGCCGTAGCCGAACGGGTACAGCGGGCCGTTGGGCTCCTCGAAGTACTGCGAGGTGTAGTTGCCCGGCTTGCCCGGGGTGAACGGACGGCCGATGCGCATGTGGTTGTAGTACATCGGGATCTGCCCGACCGAGCGTGGGAAGGTGATGGCCAGGCGACCGGACGGGTTGTAGTCGCCGAACAGCACGTCGGCGATGGCGTTGCCGCCTTCGGTGCCGCTGAACCAGGTCTCGAGGATGGCGTCGGCCTGCTCGCGCTCCCAGGCAATCGACAGCGGACGGCCGTTCATCAGTACCAGCACCAGGGGCTTGCCGGTGGCCTTCAGCGCCTTGATCAGGTCACGTTGCACCGCCGGGATCTCCAGGGTGGTGCGGCTCGACGATTCGTGTGACATGCCGCGGGACTCGCCGACCACGGCCACCACCACATCCGACTGCCTGGCGGCCTTGACCGCTTCGTCGATCAGCACGGCGGCGGGACGTGGGTCATCGACGATTTCCGGTGCGTCGAAGTTGAGGAAGTTCAGGTAGTCGAACATGGCCTTGTCGCCGGTCACGTTCGAACCCTTGGCGTAGACCAGCTTGGCCTTGCCTTCCACGGCACGGCGCAAGCCCTCGCGCACGGTGACCGAGTGCTGCGGTTTGCCGTCGGCGGCCCAGCTGCCCATCATGTCGATCGGCGCATCGGCCAGGGGACCGACCAGGGCGATGGTGCCGGCCTTTTTCAGCGGCAGGGTCTGCTCGCGGTTCTCCAGCAGCACCAGGCCACGGCGTGCCACGTCGCGGGCGGTGTCACGGTGCAGGCGGTCTTCGGCGTAGTAGTCCTTCAGGTCGGTTTCGGCCTTGGGAATGCGCACATAGGGGTCCTTGAACAGCCCCATGTCGTACTTGGCGCCCAGCACTTCACGCACCGCCTGGTCCAGTTCGGCCTGGCTGACTTCGCCGGACTTCAGCAGCCCTGGCAGCTCCTCGCCGTAGAGGGTGTCGTTCATGCTCATGTCGATGCCGGCCTTGATCGCCAGCTTGGCGGCCTCACGGCCGTCGCGGGCAACGCCATGGCGGATCAGTTCCTGGATGGCGCCGTGGTCGCTGATGGTCACGCCCTTGAAGCCCCACTCCTTGCGCAGCAGGTCGTTCATCAGCCAGGTGTTGGAGGTGGCCGGCACGCCGTTGATCGAGTTCAGCGCCACCATCACCCCGCCGGCACCGGCGTCGAGCGCGGCGCGGTAGGGCGGCAGGTAGTCGTTGTACATCTTCGGCAGGCTCATATCGACCGTGTTGTAGTCGCGCCCGCCCTCCACCGCGCCGTACAGGGCGAAGTGCTTGACGATGGCCATGATGCTGTCGGCGTTGGCCGGGCTCGAGCCCTGGAACGACTTGACCATCACCTGGCCGATCTTCGAGGTCAGGTAGGTGTCCTCGCCGAAACCTTCACTGGTGCGGCCCCAGCGTGGGTCGCGGGCGATGTCGACCATCGGCGCGAAGGTCATGTCCAGCGAATCGGCGGCGGCCTCGATGGCCGAGGTGCGGCCGACCTTGGCGATGGCGTCCATGTCCCAGGACGAGGCCAGGCCCAGGCCGATCGGGAAGATGGTGCGCTCGCCGTGGATAGTGTCGTAGGCGAAGAACATCGGGATCTTCAGACGGCTGCGCATGGCCGCGTCCTGCATCGGCCGGTTCTCGGGGGCCGTACGCGAGTTGAAGGTGCCACCAATGCGTCCGGCGGCGATTTCCTCGCGGATCTTCTCGTGGGGCATCTCGGGGCCGATGCTGATCAGGCGCAGTTGGCCGATCTTCTCGGCCTCGGTCATCTGGCCGACCAGATGGTCGATGAACGCCTGCTTGTCTTGCAGGGGCGCGGCGGTTGGGGCGGCAAGGGCCGCCTGACTGGCAAGGCCCATGGCCAGGCCCAGCAAAGACAGTTTCATCATCAATTCCGTTGTCGAGTGATATGCGGCTGGCCGAGACGTTTCGTACGCCTGTTATTGTCGCGTCCGCTGGCGGTTCTGTGGATCATTCATCCATGATCCGGCGCAGTCGCGGATTATGCCTTATATGAGGCGTTTGTTGAGATACACTCTCGCCCACCCGATTGCCGGGATAACAACGATAAGAACGCTCGAGAGACGATGGCATGACCGAATACGAACAGCGCCAGATCGCCGAGGCGATCGCCCGCGCCGAGCGGCGTACCGATGCGGAGCTGGTGACCGTCCTGGCCCGCCGCGCCGACGACTTTCCCTACTTGCCGCTGCTCTGGGCCGCCCTGCTGGCCTTGCTGATCCCTGGCGCGTTGCACCTGTGGCTGGGCGGCATTGGCGTCAATGGCCTGCTGCTGGCGCAGATGCTGACCTTCATCAGCCTGTGCCTGCTGTTGCGCCACCCGCGCCTGGCGGCCTGGGTGGTGCCGGTGATGCTGCGGCGCCGGCGTGCGTCGGGCCTGGCCCGCCAGCAGTTTCTCGAGCTCAACCTGCAGCGTACCGCTGGTGCCACGGGGGTGCTGATCTTCGTCAGCGAAGCCGAGCGTCATGTCGAGATATTGGTTGATGAGGGCATTGCCCGGCACCTGCCCGAGCAGGCACGCGAGGCGATCGTCGCCCGCTTCACCGATCAGGTGCGCCAGGGCCATACCCTGCAGGGTTTCGTCGAGTGCATCGAGGCCTGCGGCGAGCTGCTCAGCGAACACGTGCCGCCCACCCATGCGCGCAACGAGCTGCCCAACCGCCTGGTGATTCTCGACTGATTCTCGTGGTCTGAATCAATGCTTGTTGTCGTGGGAGCGGGCTTGCGCCGCGAACACCGGCGAAGCCGGTGTCATGCATCGAGTTATCGGCTTCGCGGGCAAGCCCGCTCCCACAGGGGTTCGCGATGGCCTGACATCGACGTAGAATGCCAGGCATTGCGCATCGCGCCCCCGCATTCCGAGGCACCCGTTCCCATGTCGTCCCCTTCTTCCGCCCCCACCGCGCCGGACCCGCGTGCCCAGTTCCTGAGCCTGCTAGCCGATGCCCTGGCTGATGGCAGCCTGAGCAAGCTGGTGCTGGCCCGTCATGTCGGCGCCGACCAGACCCTGCAGCGGATCATCGCCAAGCCGGTGCAGATCAAGGGCCAGGCCTGTCTGTCGCTGGTCTACCGTCACCAGACCCGCGACATCACCCGCAACCTGGGGCTGGACCCGGCGCTGGCGCTGGTGGCCGAGCTGCTGCCGGAGAGTTTTCGCAACGCGCACCTGTTCACCGCCGCCGGCGAGGTGCAACTGGAGTTCAGCAAGAAGGGCAAACCGATGCTGCGCCGTCACCTGGCCCAGCCGGCGCCGCGTGAGGCGGGGGCTGGCGGGCACGACCGCGAGAAAAAGCGCTACCTGGAACTGTCGCGACCGTTCCTGCGCGACCTGGGGGTGACCGATGGGCAGGGCGCGCTGATCCCGTCGATGTCGCGCAAGTGGAAGCAGATCAACAAGTTCATCGAAGTCTTCGACCATGCCTTGAGCGGTGCGCCGGTGGATGCGCAGCAGGCGCTGAAAGTCGCCGACTTCGGTTCGGGCAAGGGCTACCTGACCTTTGCCATGCACGACTACCTGCGCAATACCCTCGGGCGTGAGGCGCAGGTCACCGGGGTCGAGTTGCGTCCAGACATGGTCGAGCTGTGCAACGCCGCCGCCGCGCGCCTGGAGCATCCGGGCCTGGTGTTCGAATGCGGTGATGTGCGCAGCGTGGTGCCTGAGGCCATCGACGTGATGATCGCCCTGCATGCCTGCGACATTGCCACCGACTACGCCATCCACACCGGCATTCGCTGCAACGCCGCGATCATCATGTGCTCGCCGTGCTGCCACAAGCAGGTTCGTCCGCAACTGCGCAGCCCCGGCCTGTTGCAACCGATGCTGCAATACGGGCTGCACCTGGGGCAGCAGGCCGAAATGCTCACCGACAGCCTGCGCGCGCTCTATCTTGAGGCCTGTGGCTACGAGACCAAGGTGTTCGAATTCATCTCGCTCGAGCACACCAACAAGAACAAGATGATTCTTGCGGTCAAGCGCCGACAGCCCCAGGACAATGCCGCGCTGCTGGAGAAGATCGCCGAGCTCAAGGCGTTCTATGGGGTACGCGAGCATTGCCTGGAAACCCTGCTGCAGGCGGATGGTCTGATTGCTGGGTGATTGAACCTACAGCACCTTCCCAGTTTCGGTTAGGCCGTTTCCGAAAGAGTCTTTCTGAGCCTGTTGCAGCCTCTCTGGCACCTAGTCTGGCTTGTGGTGACGCCCGTCGGCGTCGCATGGTTGTCACTTGACAACCTTATTCCCATGCCCATACTGGAGCTCAATCGATGGCCCGTCCTCTCCATCCAAACAAGGAAGTCGAGCAGTCCCTGACACACGCTGAGGCGCAGGGCTGGAAAGTCACGGTGCGGGGCGGCCATTGCTGGGGGCGGATCTATTGCCCCAACAACGACCGCGAATGCCGCTGTGGCGAGTTCTGCATCACCAGCGTGTGGAGCACACCCAGAAATCCGGGCACCTTCGCTCGCCAGTTGCGCCGGGTCGTGGACAACTGCACGTCGATGCGTGGGATCGTCAATCAGCCAGTGGAGCGAAAGTGATGGAGTACGAATTCACCCTCAAGTACCAATTGCACGACGGCGTGGATGTCGATGCACTGATCGAGCTTCTGGGAGAGGCCGGTTGCGATGACGCGGTGGTCGGTAGCGGTCAGCCCGGTCGCCTGGCCCTGGCCTTCGCCCGCGAGGGCAAGACTGCGCGGGAAGCGATGCACAGCGCCCTGGAGAATGTCCGGCAGGTCTTGCCGGAGGCCCGCCTGATCGAAGCCAGTCCGGACCTGGTCGGCCTGACCGATGTGGCGGCGCTGGTGGGGGTGTCCCGACAGAACATGCGCAAGCTCATGCTCACGCATCACCGCACTTTCCCGGCCCCGGTGCATGACGGCAGCCTTTCGCTCTGGCACCTGGCCGACATCCTGGCCTGGATGCAGGAACGGGGTACCCACGCCGTTGCCCAGGCGCTCCATGAACTGGCTGTCGTGGCGATGCAGGTGAATGTCGCCAGGGCCCAGGAACGGGTGGCGAGTGGCAGGTGATGCAGTCCATTGCATCATCGCCGTTGCGCAGGATCAGAAGAACCGGGTCACGCTGATCTTGGCATTGCGCCCCTGGGTGTAGGCGTTCTCGCCCGACAGCTCCGGCCGGATGGCCTTGTTGAACAGGTTGTCCACGGTCAGGTTGACCTCGGTGCCCTTGAGGTACGGCTGCTGGGGTTTCCAGTTGGCGAACAGGCCGTGAATCTCGTACTTCTCATTGCCGAAGTTGTCGTAGTAGCGGTCGCCCAGGGCACTGGCCGGGCCCTCGAAGTACTTGTCACTGGGCAGGTGGTGGGTGGCGCCGACGAACTGCGCGGTCCAGCCGACACGGGCGTCCCAGGACGGAATCTTGACCCCCAGGGTGGTGATCCATTTCGGCGCAGGCACATCCTTGGCCCACACGTCGGGGCCCCAAGGGTTGGTGTAGGCGCCCTCGTGGCGACCTTCCATCCAGGCGTACGACACCGCGCCGAACAGGTAGGTGGAGTCGTAGAACGTCTCGATCTCGAAGCCCTTGTACTCTACGTCGCCGATGTTGCGGTAGTTGCCCATCAGGCCGCCACCGCAGGTGTTGGCGATGCTGCCGCCGGTGGCCAGTTGCTCCTGGCAGCCGACCCCGGTGGCCTTGAAGATCTCGTCGGTGATCTTGTTGCGGAACAAGGTCGTGCGTACCTGGGCGCTGTCGCCCTGGACAAACACGTTGGAGAAATCGCTGATGCTGCCCACGCGCACGCCGGTGATACGTTCCGGGTCGAGATTGCGGCTGGTGGATGTACGGCTTCCCACGCCTTGCACCTCGTACTGCTCATCCAGCACGGGGGCGCGCCAGGTCTTGCTGTAGTCGGCGAACAGCACGGTCTGCTCGGTGGCCTTCCAGAACAGCGACAGGCGTGGCGACCAGCCGCTGTAGGTCTTGTCGCTGTAGTCGTGGCCGGCCGCCGGGTTGTTGTAGTAGGGCGCCTGGTTGGGCTTGCCCTCGTTGGTGACGTGGTCATAGCGCAACGACGGCGTGATGGTCACGCTGCCCAGGGTGACCGCGTCCTGCAGGTAGTAACCCTGGCTGTCGACCTGGCCGCTGGGCATGAAGTACGGCTGGTAGTGGCCATAGTTGTACTTGGGCACTTCATAGGTCTTGCCGGGCATCCACATCTGCGTGTCGCGATCGTGGCGGCGAACCTGCACGCCTGCGGTGAGCGCGTGTTCCAGCGGACCGGTGAGGAAGCTGCTGGTGTTCTTCACATCGAGCATGCGGTCCTTGTACTCGGTGTCCATCTTGCGACCACCGGTGGACGGCTGGAAGAACGCCGTGGCTTCACGCTCGTCGGTCTGCTTGGTGTCGGACTCGGAGTATTTCACCTGCAAATCGACCCACGGATTCTCGATGGGCTGGTACTTGTAGGTGGCCGACCAGGTGGTGTCGATGGTGGTGCGATAGGCCAGGAAGCGTTTGAGAGAGCCTTCGTAGCCGTACTTCCTGATGTCCGCCGCCGAGGGGGGCGCCGGGTAGGCGGTGGCGGCGAAGGTGGTCCAGCGGTCGGTTTCGGAGCGCGAGTAGGAAAGGCCCAGGCTGTGCTCGTCGGTGAAGTGGACGTTGCCCTTGAGCAGCATGCCGTCCAGGTCCAGGGCGCTGTAGGGCACGCGCTTGGGGTTGACCGGCCACTGGTTGTTCGGGTCCGGCAGGTTGTCGGCCATTTTCAGGTTGCCGCCGTCGCGCTTGGTGTAATAGACCAGGCCGTCGAAGCGCCGGTCATCGCTGCGGCCGAAAAGCGCCGAGCTGTAGATCTGCTGATGGTCGTTGCTGGCATAGCCATACTTGAGCATGGCGCCGCTGTTGCGGCCTTCCTGCAGCAGGTCGCCGGCGTCCTTGGTCTCCATGTTGACGCTGCCGCCGAAGCCGCCGTTGCCGGTCTTCACCGAGTGCGGGCCTTTCTCCACCTCGATGTGCTTGATCAGTTCCGGCTCGATGAAGATCGTGCCTTGCTGGTAACGCTCGAAGCCGCTCTTGGGCGCGCCATCGAGGGTCATCGGCACGTCCTCGGCGTCGCCCAGGCCCCAGATGTTGATGGTCTGGCCGCCGGGCTTGGCCGAGCCACCCATGTTCACGCCTGGCAAGGTGGCCAGCACGCTGGGGATGTTGTTCGGCTGGTAGCGGTCGATCTGTTCCTGGTCGAGGGTCGAGCGTCCGACGTTGCCGGGCTCCACCTGCTTGCCGTCGCCAACGATGCTCAAGGCGCCGAGCTGGATGCTGTTGTCGGCACTCGGGGCGTCCTCGCGCAGGCGCACCACGTAGGTGTTGCCCATGCGTACGACACTGAAGCGGCTGCCCACCAGCAGGCGCCCGATGGCCGCCTCGGCCTCGAAGTCGCCCTTGAGCGCCGGTGCCTGGGCGCTGCCGAGCAGGGCCTCGTCGAACAGCAGCTGGACCTTGGCCTGCTGGGCCAGCTGGCTCAGCGAACGGGCCAGCGGTTGCGCCGGCAGGTCGAAGGGCACCGGCGCGGCTTCGGCGGCCAGGCTCATGGCCAGGCACAGGGCCAGCAGGGTGGGTCGGGCAGGCAGGCAGTGCAATGGACGCAACGCGGACAACATGAATTCCCCCAAACGGCAAAAGGCCGGAAAAAGCCCGCCATCACGCGGCAGGCGGGGAGGAAGACGCGGCGTTGCGACAAAACCTCACCTGCGAATGATAAAAATTCTCAAATTATTTTTTTAGCGTCGCTCGATGCGCAGGCGCCCGTCGGCGAGCAAGGTGGTCTTGACCGGCAACAGCGCCGGCAGGGCATTGAGCAGGGCGTCCGGGTCGTGCACGTCGAGGTTGCCGGACACCTTGTAGCGGCCGAGCGCCGGATCGGCCAGCACCACCGGGTGCTGGCGATACAGGCCGAGCTCGTCGACCAGGCTGGCCAGTTCGCGGTTGCGGAAGCTCACATGGCCCTCGCGCCAGTCGGCGACTTGCTGCTCACCGAGTTCGTGGCGTGTCAGGCTGCCGCGCGCCAGGTCGTAGGTGGCACCCTGACGGGCTCCGAGCAGCACGGGCGGTTGTCGTTCGCCCGGCGTATCGAACGCCACCTGGCCGTGAGCGACCGCCACCACCAGTTCACGCTCGCCACGGCGCAGGTCGAAGCCGGTACCGACCACGCGCACCCGGCCGCTGCCGGCGTCGACGAACAATGGGCGTTCCTTGTCGGGCGCGACCTCAATGTACAACTGGCCGCGGTCGAGGTGGATCAGCCGCCGTTCGGCGCTGAAGTCCAGGCGCAGGCGGGTCTGGGCGTTGACGTAGAGCTGGCTGCCGTCGGGCAGTTGCAGGGTCTGCAAGGCCTGGCCGGCGGCGATGCGCTGGCTGAAGGCGGTGCTGCCCGCCCCCAGGTTGCCCGCCAGCACCGCGCAGAGCAGGGCCGCCGCAGTTGCCAGGGCCGGGCGCCAGCGTGGTGCGCGGCGCACCGGCAAGGGCACGGGGCGGTTGGCCTGCTTGAGCGCGGCCAGGTCATCCCACAATTGTTCGAACTGGCGGTAGGCGCGGGTGTGCTCGGGCGTCTGCATCCACAGCGCGAACGCCTTGCGCTCCTGGCGCGAAGGCTGGTTGCGGTTGCGGCTGAACCAGCTCGCCGCCTGGGCGTCGATCGGGCGCGGGTCGAGCTCGTCGGTGGGGGTCATGGGAACTGCTCCGTGCCGTTGTCACTGTCCAGGCGTTGCTTGCATTGCAGCAGGGCGGCGGCGATGTGCTTCTCGACCATGCTGACGGAAATGTTCATGCGTTCGGCGATCTGGGCCTGGGTCAGGCCTTCGAAACGGTGCAGCATAAGGGCTTCGCGGCGTCGCGGCGAGAGTTCGCTGAGCACCTGGCGCAATTGATTCAGCCGCTGTTGCTGCTGGGCGTGGTCCAGCGGGTCATTGGCGGGAGTGTCATGTGCCTCGGGCAGGGTGTCGTCGGCCAGCACCGCGTGGCGGACTTTCTGCCGTCGCCAATGGTCGCTCAGCAGGTTGCGGGCCACCTGGAACAGGAACGCGCGCGGCTGCTCCACCTTGGCCCGGTCCCGGTAGCCCAGCCACTGGGCGAACACATCCTGGGTCATGTCTGCGGCATCGCTGGCATTGTCCATGCGCTTGCGCAGGAAATGCAGGATGTCGGCATAGAAACCGTGGGCGACAGGGTCGGGCTTGGGGCGCTGCATGCACGCTTTCCGGGCTGGCGTGGAGGAAAGGGTGCGGATCTTATCGAGAATTATTTACATTTGCAAAGTGATCGATTCAGCGCCGACGAGCGTGGTTGACGGGCACGGCGATCGCCAATTCTGCCAGCCCGAGGGGGTGACTGGCTGAGTCGAAGAAATGCAGGGGAACCTGGGCAAGATCGGCGAAGCGGTCGATAAAGTGCTGCTTCTGGTTGATGATCGAAGCCTCGCTCAATGGCCGGATGGCGATGGCCAGGTGCTGGGGCCGTGCCTGACGGATGGCCTCGAGCAGGTGTTGGTCGCTGGCATCCAGGTGCTGGCCGAACAGGCACAGGCCACCCTGTTCGCGGGCCAGTTGCCCCAGGCTCCAGGACAGGTAGTCGCTGTTGCGGATGGCGCGCAGCTTGTCCTCGCTGCGGCTCTCGTTGACGAACAGCGGCACTTCGCCGGGGATGTTGACGGCGAAGCCTTCGAGCAGCTCGGCCTGTTCCGCGCCGCGCTGGCGGGTGCTGCCGTCGGGTAGTTTAAGCAGGTGCATGCCGCCATGCAGGTGCAGCACGCGAATGCCTTCGACCTGGCTGCGGCGCACATCGAAGAAACCCTGCTCGTCGAACAGGCTGGCGAAACCTTGCGCATCCTGGGCCACGGCCCAGGGCAGGATCAGGTCGTAGTTGCTGGTGTAGACGGTGCGGTACTGGCGCAGCGCCTGGTTGATGGCCGTACGTGTCGCGTCGGGGAACAGCGGCCAGGGCAGGTGCACGGCGCGCACCGCGTGGATCAACGCTTCCTTGATCGAGTAGTAGCGGTTCAGCGGCGCGGTGGAGTTGATCGCCAGCGCGGCGTTGGCCCGTACCGTGGTGTTCAGGGTGCTGAGCACCGGCTCGAACAGTTCGCTGCCCAGGGCCTTGAACAGCGCCTGGTCGCTCACGCCCAGCGCCTTGTGTCGCACCTGCTGGGCTTGCTCGAACAACGAGAAGTAGCCGAACGGTTTCCACAGCGCGCGGCTGGCGCCGTTGCCCAGCAGCAGGGCCGTGCTGGGGTGGCGCTGGTTGAGGTCGGCCCAGGAGGGCAGGTGGGCGTCGAGTGCGGGCATGGGCGGTCCGTTGGGTGGGGCGGAAAACGCCGGGGACTTTAGCATGTCATGCAGAGTGTGCGAGGCTTGCGCCTTCAAGGACTGCACCGTTGACCTTGCCGGCGCTTCCAGAGGCTGGCCCCGATCTGCAAAGGACTACCCATGTACAAGACCCTTCTCCTGGCCACCCTGCTGGCGAGCACTGCCGCCCATGCCACTGATGGCAAGGCCCTCGCCAGCGCCCAGGACATCCCTCACCCGGCCGTGATCGCCCACCGCGGCGCCTCGTTCGACGCGCCCGAGTCCACCACCCCTGCCTACCTGCTGGCCCGTGAACTGGGCGCCGACTACCTGGAAATGGACCTGCAGCGCACCCGCGATGGCGTGCTGGTGGTGGTCCACGACGATGTGCTGGCGCGCACCAGCGACGTCGCCGAACGTTACCCGGAGCGCAAGGCCAGCCCGGTCAGCGCCTTCACCCTGGCCGAGCTCAAGGCGCTGGATGCCGGCAGCTGGTTCAACAAGGCCTATCCCCAGCGTGCCCGGGATGCGTTCAAGGGCCAGCGCATCCTGACCCTGGACGAGGTGATCGACATCGCTGAAGGCAACCCCGAGCGTCACCCCGGCCTGTACATCGAGACCAAGGAACCGGCCCAGTTCCCTGGCATCGAACAGGACCTGAAGAAACGCCTCGAAGCCCGCGGCTGGCTCGACAAGCCGGGCCGGGTGGTGTTGCAGACCTTCGACCGCAACAGCCTCAAGCTGCTGCACCAAGCCATGCCGCAGGTGCCGAAGATCCTCTTGCTGTGGGTGGCCAAGGGCAGCATCGAACCGGCCTCCGGGCAGGACTTCGCCGAGTCCGGCGAGCAGGACAAGTCGGCCTTCTACGCCCGCCAGCAACCGAAGGATCGTGCCGAGTTCGAGCGCTGGCTCGACTACGCCAAGGCCGGCGGCGCCATCGGCACCGGCCCTTCGGCGGTCCGCAGCCACCTGGGCGAGCAGAGTTATTCCGACCTGATCCAGCCCTGGATGAACCAGGCCAGCCATGCCAAGGGCCTGCTGGTGCACGTGTACACCCTCGACGAGGCGGTGGACTTCGACAAGGCGATGAAAGCCGGCGTCGATGGCATCTTCACCAATCGCGCCGCTGAGCTGATGCGCTTCTACGGCCGGCCATTGCCGCAGAACGAGGGCCAGTTGCTGCGCAAGCTGGGTTACTGATCGACAAGATGATGCTAGTGTCCTGTCTCGGAAATAAGCTGTTCACTTTTGGCGGCGTCTTGGGCGCCCGGCCGGCGTTGCCACTCCTCGCCATAGCCCTGCTATGACTCGTCGCGGCGCCTTGGCCGAACACCCAAGCCACTCGCCAAAAGAGAACGTATTTCCGAGACAGGACACTAGCGATGGCCGATTGGCATGTGTGAGAATGATAGGAATTCCTATTAACGGCCCTCGCCACATCCGCAATGACCTCCCTTTCCCGCGTTTGGCACGCCCAGCCTGCCCTCAAGGCGGCCGTCGATGATCTGCTCGCCCATTACAGCGATCTGCGCCGCTACCTCTGCGGGCGGCTGCGCAATCCTGACGACGCCGCCGATATCGCCCAGTCCAGCTTCGCCCAGGCCTATGCCCACGCGCTCAACGCACCGGTGATCAATGCCCGGGCCTTGCTGTTCCAGGCGGCGCGCAACCTGTGCATCGACCAGTACCGTCGGCGCAGCACCGAACTGGCGGCGCTGGAAGACTGGCTGGCGCGGGCCGATTGGCTCAGCCCCAGCGTGGAAGAGATCATGATCGCGCGCGAGCAGCTGCAGCACCTGATCGCCCGCATCGAACGCATGCCCAGGCTGCGCCGCGAGGTGTTCGTTCGCGTGCGCCTGCACGGCCACAGTCACCGTGAGGTGTGCGAGGCCCTGGCGCTGTCGGCCAAGTCGGTGGAGCTGCATATCGCCCGGGCGGTCTTCGACCTGTCCGAGCTGCGCCTGGCGAGCCTTCATGACTGAGCCGGCTGCGCCGCGCAAGGTGCAACAGGCGCTGGTCTACCTGGCGGCGCTGCAAGGGGACGATCCGGAGCGCGTGCGCAAGACTCACGGCTTGGCGCAGCGCTGGCGCGGGCGCAGCGCCGAGCATGAGCGCGCCTGGCTGGAAGCCGAGCAGCGTTGGCAGCTGGTTCACCGCCTCGCGCCGCAGCTGCGTGGCGCGTTGCAGCCGCAGGCCTGCGATGTCGGTCGCCGGCGGGTTTTGCGCCAGGGCGGCGCGCTGGCCTTGCTGCTGGCTGCCGGTGGCTGGCTGGGCTGGATGTACAAGCGCACCGCAGCGTTCCAGCAGGACCTGCAGACGGCCCACGCGCAAGCGCCGCAGGCGCTGGCATTGCCGGACGGCAGCCAGTTGCTGGTGGCGGCCGAAAGTAACCTGCGCGTGCGTTTCGATCATGGCCAGCGCCAGGTCCTGCTGCTGCACGGCAACGTGTTCTTCGATGTCGCCCATGAGCTGTGGCGACCGTTCCTGATCAGCACGCGCCTGGGCCTGGTGCAGGTGCTGGGCACCGCCTTCACGGTCAGTGACCGTGGCGACCGGGTCCAGGTGGCGGTGGCCAGGGGGCGGGTCCAGGTGTGCGACCTGCAAGGTGGCGAGCAGGTGCTGCAGGCCGGCGAACGCATCTGCCTGGATGGCCAGGGGCGGCTGGGCAGCTTGCGTGCCGGTGGCCGGTTTGGCCCGGACCTGGCGCACTGGCAGCGGGGTTGGTGGTCGTTCACCGACCAGCCGCTGGTCGAGGTGATCGGCGAGCTCAATGCCTATGTCGGGCGGACCGTTCGGGTCGATCCGGGGGTGGCCAACCAGCGATTGACGGGCAGCTTCCCGAGCGACCGCCCCGAGGTGTTGCTCGAGGCGTTGCCGGGGATCCTGCCGGTCAGGCTGCTGGAGCAGGGTGGCGAGCGTCTGGTCGTGCCGCGCTGACGCCCAAAAAAGTTTGAGGGGTAAACCGCCGCTGCCGCGTCATCAGCTGTGAACCCACCTCCTGCAAGGACCGATCATGTCGCTTTTCACCCCCCGCTTCCCCGGCACCCTGCGGCGCCTGGCCCTGGCCTGCGCCCTCGGCGGCAGCGGCCTGGCCCTGGCCGATAGCCAGCCGCTGAACCTCGACCTGCCGGGGCAGTCGCTGGAGGCCACGGTGCATGCCCTGGCCCATGAATCGGGGGTGGCGATCGCCGCCGACAGCCGTGTGCTGGCCGGGCGCAGCGCGCCTGCCTTGCAGGGCCGCTACACGGTGTTGCAGGCCCTGCGCCAGCTGCTGGCCGGCAGCGACCTGGTGGCGGTGGAAGAAAACGGCGTGATCATCCTGCGCGGCCCGACCGACCAGGGTGCCCTGACCCTGGGGGCGACCACGGTCAATGCCTCGGGCTTCAACAGCGACCTGCCGGAAAGCTACAGCGGTGGCCAGGTGGCCCGTGGCGCGCGCATCGGCATGCTGGGCAACCGTGACCTGATGGACACCCCCTTCAGCGTCACCGCCTACACCGCCAAGACCATCGAGAACCAGCAGAGCGGCACGGTCGGCGCGGTGTTGCGCAACGACCCGTCGATTCGCTTCAGCACCGGTGAAGGGCATGCCTACGAGAACTTCATGATCCGTGGCTATGCCCTGGACTCCACCGAGCTGGCGCTGGGTGGACTCTACGGCCTGGCGCCCGATGGTCACGTGCCGACCGAATTCCTCGAGCGCGTCGAAGTGCTCAAGGGACCGGGCGCGCTGCTCAATGGCATGGCGCCCAACGGTGGTGTCGGCGGGGTGGTCAACCTGGTGCCCAAACGCGCCGGCGATGCGCCGTTGACCCGCCTGACCACCAGCTACGTGTCCGATGGTTATGTCGCCGAGCATATCGATGTCGGCCGGCGCTTCGCCGATGGCCGCTTCGGCATTCGCTTCAATGGCGTCTACGGCAGCGGCGACACGGGTGTCGACGAACAGTCCAAGGACCGTACCCTGGCGGCGCTGGCCCTGGACTATCGGGGCGATGACTTCAAGCTCGAACTGGATGCCTACGAAAACCACGAGAAACTGGAAAACGGCAGCCCGATGATGGCCGGCTTCAGCGGCCTCAACCACGTAACCCGCGCACCCAAGCCGGACACCAACATCCTCGAAGGCATCCACGCCCGGCAGATCAGCAAGGCCGTGGTGGTGCATGGCGAGTACCAGCTCGATGACAGCTGGAGCGCCTACGCCAGCGTCGGTGGCGCGCGCACGCGCTACGATGGTTTCCTCAACGGTACGCGGGTGGTGGTGAACAAGGCCGACGGCACGGCTACGGGGGAAACCTACAACCAGGCCGGCTACACCCACAGCCTGTCTACCGAGGCCGGTCTGCGCGGCAACTTCATGACCGGCCCGGTCAGCCACCAGATGGTGCTCAGCACCACCTTGCTGCACCAGGACATCGGCCGTGCGCCAACGGTCACCGGAGCCAAGTACCCCACCAACATCTACCACCCGGGCAAGGCGATCATCGCCGGCGACCACGGCAGCAGCACCAAGACCGGCGACAACACCCTGTCGAGCTTTGCCGTGGCCGATACCCTGGGCTTCCTGGACGAGCGGGTGTTGCTCACCCTCGGGGTGCGTTCCCAGCGCGTGCGCCAGAAGATGAGCAACCCTGCGTACGACGAGCGCAAGCTGACTCCGGCCGTGGGCATCGTGCTCAAGCCCTGGGAAGCGCCGGTGTCGTTGTATGCCAACTACATCGAGGGCCTGACCCAGGGCGGCATGGTCACCGACCAGAAGGCCGCCAACTACGGCGAGCAGTTCGCGCCCTATGTCGCCAAGCAGATGGAGGCCGGGGTGAAATGGGACCTGGGCGACTTCACCCACACGCTGGCGGTGTTCCAGATCGACAAGCCCAGCATGATCTACGACAAGCCCAGCAATCGCTACAACGATGACGGCGAGCAGCGCAACCGAGGGGTTGAGTGGACGATGTTCGGCGAAGTCGTCCCCAGCGTGCGCCTGCTCGGTGGCGTGACTTACACCCGTGCGGTGCTGAGCAAGACCGCCAATGGCGCCATGGACGGCAACACCGCCCGCGGCGTGCCGGCCTGGTCGGCCAACCTCGGCGCCGAGTGGGACCTGCCCGGGGTCGAGGGCCTGACCCTGACCGTCCTGGGTATTCACAGCAGCTCCCAGTACCTCGATTCCGCCAACCAGTTGAAGATCCCGCAGTGGACCCGCTACGACCTCGGCGCGCGCTATGCGACCAAGGTGCTGAGCAAGGAGGTGACCCTGCGTGCCAGTCTGGAGAACGTCGAGAACCGCGCCTATTGGGCCGGCGTGTTCAACGACGGCTACGCCACCGTCAGCGAACCGCGCACGCTCAAACTCTCCGCCAGCGTCGACTTCTGAGGTGGGCATGCAGCGATTCAAGCGCTTGAGTGGTGCATGGCTGCTGGCTGCACTGTGCTCGAATGCGGCCCTGGCGGCCGCGCACGCCGATCTTGAGGTTGGAAAATCGGTCGCTGGCCAGGTCGACGCAGCGCATTCGCCAACCTGGCAGTTGGCGCTCAAGGCCGGGGACCTGGTGCGTGGCCGGGTCGACGGTGATATCAGCCTGCGCCTGCTGGACGCTGAAGGGCGCCCGGTACGCCTGCTGATCGACGGTCTGGACCAGCCCCGCGAGTTCCTCTTCGTCGCGCCGCAGGATGGTCGCTACGCGGTGCGCGCCGAACCCCTGGCGATACGCCCGGCGGCGCGCTTCAGCCTGAGCTTGGAGCAGGTCCTGCCTGTCGGCGAGCAACGCCGCACGCCTGTGCCCCTGCTCAGCCCGACCCTGAGCGCCTTGCAGCAGCACCTGGCAGCGGGTGGCGCAAGCGAGGCGTTCTGGCAGGCACGCGCCAGTGAGGGAACGCCCTTGGTCGAGGCTGTCCCCGGACAACCCGGCAAGCGCCTGGTCACATTCCTCTGGCGTGGGGCGCGGGACAACGTGCGGATGTTCGGCGCCCCCACAGGCAATCACGAACCTTTGTCCCGGCTGGGTGCGAGCGATGTCTGGTTCCACAGCTTCGAGGTGCCAGCGGCCACCCGCCTGAGTTACCAGATGGCGCCGGATGTGCCGGTATCCGACGACCGTCGGGTGATCCTCGCCAGCACCCGGCGCGACCCGCTCAACCCCAACACCTTTGCCGACGCCAGCGGCGATGCCTGGTTATCGCGCTCACGCCTGGAGCTTGCGGATGCGGCGCCCCAGCCCTGGGTCGCCGAGCGTGCCGGGGTGGCCCGTGGCAGCCTGGAGCGCAAGCGCCTGGCCAGCGAGGTGCTGGGCAACGAGCGCGATATCTACCTCTACCGCCCGGCGGGCTGGCGCCCGGGCAAGGCTGACCAGGCCTTGCTGGTGCTGTTCGATGCCCATGCCTACACCCGCCAGGTGCCGACCCCGACGATACTCGACAACCTGATGGCCGACGGCCTGATCCCGCCCACCGTGGCGCTGATCATCGCCAACCCCAGCAGTGAAAGCCGCGAGCGGGAGTTGCCGCCCAACCCACTGTTCGCCCGGTTCATGGCCGAAGAGCTGATGCCCTGGGCCAGCCGCCAGGGACTGGCGGCGCCGGCTTCGCGCACCGTGGTCGCCGGGTCCAGTTACGGCGGCCTGGCGTCGGCCTACATGGGCCTCAGGCACCCGGAATTGTTCGGTAATGTGCTGAGTATGTCCGGCTCCTACTGGTGGCCGATGGCCGGTGAAGAGCCTGGCTGGTTGACCCGCGAGTACGTCAAGGCGCCGCGTCAGCCGTTGCGGTTCTACCTGCAGGCGGGGCTGTTCGAGGGACCGAGGATCCTCGATACCAACCGCCATCTGCGCGATGTGTTGAAAGCCAAGGGGTACCGGGTGGAACAGGTGGAGTTACCTGCCGGCCATGACTATCTGCAATGGCGCGGGAGCCTGCCCTGTGGGTTGATCAGCTTGCTTGGGCAGGGGACACAGGCTGTGGCGCGGGCTTGTGTGCCGTAAGCGTTCGGCGATAGATCGTCCGCGCCTAT
>NZ_JAQMYQ010000043.1:0-50282 GCF_028369275.1 Mitsuaria sp. RG | reverse complement strand
TTGAGACAGGTGAGGCGCCAGTGGTGCCCACATTGAAACCGCGTCGTACCAACAAGGCGGACAAGGTATTGGCACAGGATTGACTGGCCCGAAACAGATGTAGGAGCGGCCTTGCGTCGCGATGCGCCGCGCGGGCGGCGCTCGATCTCACAGGCGCTGCAACACTCTCGTCGAACCCCAGGGAAAATGGCAATCTAGGTCCCGCAGTGAACCATCAACAGGATGTTCAAGGGAGTCATGTCGTCATGGCAGCACTGGATCGCGTATTTCATGGTCTTCACCAGCAAGGGTTGTTACTTCTGGCCAACGTGGCGGACGCCGGCGGCGCGCGCCTGGTCGAGCGCCAGGGCAGCCAGGCGGTCGCCACCAGCAGCGCCGCCGTGGCCTGGTCGCACGGTTACCAGGACGGCGACAAGCTGCCCCTGGCACTGCTGACCGGCACCGTCGAGTCGATGGCAAGGGTGCTCAGCGTGCCGCTGACGGTGGATATCGAAGGCGGCTATTCGCACGCCCCCGAACAGGTTGCCAAGGTCGTCGACACGGTCATCGCCGCAGGCGCGGTGGGGATCAACATCGAGGACGGCACACAGCCTCCCGA
This sequence comes from Mitsuaria sp. RG, assembly GCF_028369275.1. Classification (NCBI taxonomy): domain Bacteria; kingdom Pseudomonadati; phylum Pseudomonadota; class Betaproteobacteria; order Burkholderiales; family Sphaerotilaceae; genus Roseateles; species Mitsuaria sp. RG. The sequence continues at coordinate 49,684 of NZ_JAQMYQ010000043.1, read as the reverse complement.
ACAGCTCCTGCGCAAGCTCGACGCCGCCAGAAACGCCGCGAGCCGGCGCGGGGTCGACCTGTTCATCAACGTGCGCAGCGATGTCTACCTGAAGAACCTGCTGCCCGCCGAGCAGCGCCTCGAGGAGCTCCTGCGGCGCGCCGCGCGCTATGCCGCTGGCGGCGCGAACGGGCTGTTCGCCGCCGGCGTGGTCGAGCCCGACGAGATCGCTACGCTGTGCCGGGAGCTGACGCTGCCGGTCAATCTGCTCTGGCGCGCAGGCTTGCCCGGCCCGGCCGAATTGCAACAGCTTGGCGTTCGCCGCCTGAGTGCCGGATCGAGCATCGCCGAGTTTCTCTATGGCGCCATGAGCGGCCTGGCCCAGCGTTTCCTGGAAAGCGGCCAACTCGACACCAGCGGGTTGAAGGCACACAGCTATGGTGAACTCAACGCACTGATGGCCAGCCAGGCCGATGGTTCCTGAACGGTAGGGAGAGCCTGTAGAAGCTGAAAAGCACCTGGCCCTCATCGGTTCGCTCCACTACCGTGGGCTGATCATTTCCGGCCCACTGGACCAGGCCTTTCAAGGTGTTCGACGACAGAGTTGCAGCGCTCTTGAGACCGAGCGCCGCCCGCGCGGCGCTCGGTCTTATAGGCGTTGCAAGGTTTGCGGCGGACACCTTGAGGCCCTTATCCGGTAAAGACCTTGAAAGGGATGGCCCACTGGACGAATCGCCGGAATCGCCCTAGCATCGGCGCCCCCACGGCCTCACTCACGGACGATCATGCCCCCCGCCACCCGACTGCTTGCCCTGTTCGCCCTGTCCACCCTGGTCAGCGCCTGCAGTGTCAATGGCACCTATATCGACAGCACCCGCCCCGATGCCGCCAAGCTGCGCTACATCTCGGGCAATAGCAGCTCCACCCTCGACCTGTTCGACAGCGAGCGCTGTGAAGGGCGGACCACCGGCATGCTCAACAACCTGTTCGTCCCCGACTCCCGCCGGCGCGCCGACATGAGCGTACCGCCGCCAGCGCACAGCAACAGCTACTACGAGATCCGCCTCGAACCCGGCAAACCAGTACATGTTCGCGCCAACACCCAGGGCGCCACCACGGTCTGTGCGGCCTCGTTCACCTTGACACCGCAGGCAGGTTCCGAATACGAACTGAGCTTCGACAAGTCGCCTGGCTACTGCCAGGTGGAACTGGTGCGCCTGCAACGGGTCGAGGGAGAGGACCAGCGCCAGCCCTATCCGATGATCGACACTGTTCCAACCGTCTGCTGGGGTACGTCAGCGCTGTTCCCGAAACAACCCACGCCCCTGCCCGATTCCGCCCGGCGCACCGCGCTGATCGACAGCATCCTGCGCGACAGCGTCACACCGGAGATGGAACAGTTGACCACGTTGCGCACAGCCGTGGTCCTCACCCGCCAAGCCTCCCCCGAAGTACAGGTAGCGGCACGCAAACAGGAAATGGGCCTTGATTTGACTGAGGCCTATTGGCAGCAATACCAGCAGAACCTGCAGACATTCGCCGAGGCGCTCGCCAACCTGAAGACTCGTACGCTGGAGCGCTACGACACCGACAACCGCGCCTACCTGCGCAGTGTCCTTGACCAGCAACTGCAGGTCTGGGCTGGTGACAACAACGACCCGCACCTGCCCAGCAGGGCCCAGCGTATGCGCGACATGGCGCACTACTACAACTATGTCCTGCAAGAGACGGTCGCCCAGATCAGACTCGAACACTTGCGCAGCATGGCTGAACTGGACCAACGCGAAGGGGTTTGCAAGCGCTTCGCCGGATGCTGGAAACTCTAGGCCGTCAACCGAGCGAAGGGCTGCCCCATGCCGTCGGGGCATGACGGTCACGGTCTTCGACCCCGACCTGGACCCCGATGGGCGCTGCGCGACGACAATCGTCGAGTTGCTGGGGCGGTTGCCGTTTCCGCCAGACAGGGGCACTTGAAGCAGCCGACAGTCTGCTTGCCCACAGGTAGTGTGCCGCGCCCCCGAGCCTGTGTATGCTGCACGGGCGCGGCAAGCGGCCCCCGGCGGCTTGCAGGACCTCGCGCCGCCGCCCTGCGTGATCGGACCATGACCGGGCTACCCGTATCGGACACCCCTGCCCTATGCCCGTCGACCTGCAAGCGCTCTACCCCAGGCTGATCCACCTGATGCTGGACACCGTGTTCGTGGTCGACCGGGACGACACCATCGTGTTCGTGAGCAACGCCTGCGAAGCCTTGCTCGGCTATCGCGCCGACGAACTGACCGGCACCCCGATCACCCGCTACATGCACCCGGACGACCTGGAAACCACCCGCGCCTCGATCGTCCGGGTCATGGACGGCACCCCGCACTTCGACTTTCGCAACCGCTATGTGCGCAAGGATGGCGAGATCGTGCATATCCTCTGGGCGGCCTTCTGGTCCGACGAGGTGGGCGCGCGGATCGGCGTCGCGCGCAACATCACCGCCCTCACCCAGGCCGAGCAGGAACTGCGCTTTCTCGCCCATCACGACCCGCTGACCAAGCTGACCAACCGCTCGCTGTTCAACGACCGCCTGGCCTCCGCCCTGCGCGCCGCCCGTCAGCAGCAGCGACGGCTGGCCCTGCTGTTCCTGGACGTCAACGACTTCAAGGGCATCAACGATGTGCACGGCCACGCGGCCGGCGACCGCGTGCTGTGCACCATCGCCCGACGCCTGCAGGACAGCGTGCAGGAAGCAGACACCGTGGCGCGGATCGGCGGCGACGAGTTCATCGTGCTGCTGACCGATGTGCCGTCGGAGGACGCCGTGTACGAGGTGGTCGAGCAGATCGCCATGGTCATGGAGGAGCCGCTCGGGGCCGAGTTCGGCGATGTCAGGATGCCGTCCTGCAGCATCGGCGTGGCCTGCTATCCCAGCGATGGCGAGGATGCCGACACCCTGCTCAGCCATGCCGATGGCGAGATGTACCGCAAGAAGCGGCGGCGAGTGCGGGTGGGGTGATGGCCTGTTGTGGCCTCATCGCGGGGCAAGCCCGCTCCCACGCTGATGAGCACGCGCAACCACTCGTGGGAGCGGGCTTGCCCCGCGATGTGGCCCGCACACTTGCTCAGCCCTTCCAGGCCTCCACCACGATCCGCGTGGCCGCCGCAATCGTCTCGCTGTTCCACGGCGCGTCCTGTTTCGTAGCACGGCTGAACACCACCAGGATCCACGGCGCCCGGCCCTTGGGCCAGATGACCGCGACATCGTTGGCCACGCCATAGTCACCCGAGCCGGTCTTGTCGCCCACCACCCAGTCCTTCGGCAGCCCGGCGCGAATGCGCGTGTCGCCGGTGGTGTTGCCCTTGAGCCAGGCCTGCAGCTGTTGTTGCGCGGCGGCGGGCAGGCCATCGGTGAGCAGCAGGCGCTGCAGGGTCATGCCCATGGCCAGGGGCGTCGTGGTGTCACGCGGATCACCCGGCAAGGCGGTGTTCAGCGTCGGCTCGTTACGGTCGAGGCGGAAGGTCGGATCGCCCAGGCCACGGACGAACGCCGTCAGCCCGGGTGGACCACCGACCAGCTCGAGCAGCAGGTTGCCGGCGGTGTTGTCGCTGTACTGCACCGCGGCGGCGCACAGTTCGGCGACGGTCATGCCAGGCCCGACATGCTTTTCGGTGACCGGCGAATAGACCACCAGTTGCTCGGCGCCATAAGCGATGCGCCGCGCCAGCAAACCCGGCTCGGACGCGCTGCGGTGCAGGACGGCACCGGCAAGGACGGCCTTGAAGGTGCTGCAGAAGGCGAAGCGCTCTTCGCCACGCCAGGCCAATTGCCGACCGCTGCCGGTGTCCAGGGCCCACAGGCCGATGGTACTGCCGCTGGCCGCCTCGAGCTGTTGCATCGCCTGGCGCAGCGAATTGTCCGCCCAGGTGGGCAGGGTCAGCAGGGCCGAGCAGCCGAGCGCGCCCTGGAGCACGCGGCGGCGGCTGAGGGTGGGGATCATGCAGGCATTCCTTAAGAAAATGAGCAAAACGCGAAGGCTAGAACGTTTTAGCACCTGAGCCAAGCACCGCCTTGTCCCTCCAGCAGGACCAGCCATGCCGTGGGAAAGCGGATTCTTTTCGCGCCACTGCCCTGGCCACCCTTGCGTTGACCGGCAAAAGGCAGGACAGTAACCGGGTGTTCCCGCAATGAAACGGAGATTCGCCTTGACTACCGATCGCCTGAGCCTGCTCCAGTTCGAGCAACTCAGCCTGAAGCCCGCCGCCGCCAGCCAGTTCGCCCTCTCGCTGAAGGACCTCGAACAGCTGACACTCCCCGAGCGCTACGCCTATCGTGCTGCCCACTACCTGGGCGACATGGCCGAGGCAGAGAACAGCCAGCAGCTGGCTGTCGCCAAGGAGCAGGGCATCGGTTTCACCCAGGGCCTGCTCACCGCCGCGGCCATCGAAGACGCCCTGGCGAAAAGGCTGATCGAGGTCTTCAATAACGCGAGCGAGCGCGCCTCCAAGCTGCTGCCACAGTAACGGTAGTTGCCTTCCCGAGCCCGGCGCCTGTCCGGGCTCATGCCTGATCCTGCCCTACCAGCTTCTGCGTCTCGCCTGGCCATCGTCCAAGGAGTCCACATGCCACTGGTACGCATCGATATCAAGCGCCACCCCGACCCGGCTCATCTGCGCACACTCGGCCAGATCGTCTACGCCTGCATGCGGCGAACGATCAATGTGCCCGAACACGACAATTTCCAGATCCTTACCGAACACGATGGCGAACACCTGGTGAGCGACCCGCAGTACCTGGGCATCCAACGCTCCGACGGCCAGGTGTTCATCCAGATCACCCTCAACGAAGGCCGCACCCTGGAGCAGAAGAAGGCGCTGTACCAGGCCATCGCCGAAGGTTTCGAGCGCGAGGCCGGGGTGCGGCCGCAGGACGTGTTCATCAACCTGGTCGAGGTGCGCAAGGAGAACTGGTCGTTCGGCAACGGTATCGCCCAGTACGCCAGTTGACGGCAGTGGGCTGCCTGGCACCGTCCTTACCATGGCCGCAGGAGCCTCCGATGATCAGCGAACTGTCCGTTCATGTCCTGTTCCGCAGCCTGTGCTATCCGCTCGGTTGGCCACTGGTGAAGCTGGCCACGCTGGGCAGGTATCCGTCCAGGGGCGCCTGGTACACCGAGCGCGCCGAGGCCGAGTGGACAGCTGCCATCGGCCTTGTCGTACTCTTGCTGCTACTGATGCTGTTGCTGGGACAATTCGACATTGCGCCTTTCCCCTGATCCGCTGGAGCCCTCGTTGACCAACACGCCCTTCTTCCCCTTGCAGGCCCTCGCAGCCGAGTTGCTGCCCCACCTGCCCGCCGACAGTAACGACGGCTCCCATGACCTCGCCCATCTGCAACGGGTCTGGAGCAATGTCCGGCGTATCCAGGCCAGGGAGGGCGGCGACCTCGAAGTGCTGCTCGCCGCCACCGTGCTGCACGATTGCGTGGCGGTGGAAAAGAACTCGCCCCTGCGTGCGCAGGCCTCGACGCTTTCGGCCGAACGCGCCGCCGCGATCCTTGCCGACATGGGCTGGCCGCAACCGCGCATCGAGCAGGTGACCCATGCGGTGATGACCCACAGCTACTCGGCGGGCCTTTCGCCGCAGAGCCTGGAAGCGAAGATCCTCCAGGACAGCGATCGCCTGGACTCCATGGGCGCCGTCGGCATCGCCCGCTGCTTCTATGTGTCCGGGCGCATGGGGTCGGCGCTCTACGACGTCGAGAACCCCACCGCCGCAGGCCGGGACTATCGCGACAACCGCTTCACCATCGAGCATTTCCAGACCAAGCTGCTCAAGCTTGCCTCGGGCTTGCAGACCGGTGAAGGCGCGCGCCTGGCCGCGCTCAGGCATCAGCGGCTGGCGTCGTTCCTGGCCGAATTCATGGAGGAAATCGGGGTGGAATGATACCCGTCCCGGTCTACTGCTCGTGGAACTGGGCAACGGCCAGGAGCACGACCGCAAGGAGTGGCCTGCGGAGCGCTTCGTGTACCTTTTGCAAAGCGGCTGAATCGATCACGTCGGCATCGACTCAGGCCGCAGGCACCTGCATGCCTGTCTTCACATTGCTCATCGACACCAGTGTCTTGAACCGCTTGACATTGTTGCTCTCGAAGAACAGCGCTCGCGTCAGCTGGGTGTACTGTTCCATGTCTCGCACCAGCATGATCAGCACGAAGTCGCATTCCCCCGCCACGTAATAGCACTGCTGCACCTGCGGGCAGGCCATGAAGGTGCGCTTCATGGCGTCGAGCAGGTCGAGTCGCTCGTTCTCCACCTCCACTTCGGTGATCACGGTCAGGCTGTAGCCCAAGGCGGCAGCGTCCACCTGGGCCACGGTGCGCTGGATCACACCGTCGTGGGTGAGTTTCTTCAGCCGGCGATTGACCGCAGCTGACGACAGGTTCACCTGCGCGCCCAGCTCGATCTGCGAAGTGCTGGCGTCACGCTGCACGGCGTCGAGCAGTGCGCGGTCGAAGGCGTCGAGGCTCATGGCATGAGTCCTGAAAGGTGTACGAAAACGCAATGAAATTACGTTTCATACCCAAAAATCAATATTTCAGTTCGCAACTACTAAATACCATTTCAGCAACACCGCATGAAACGCTTACCGGAGAACCCCATGAGCGAGCTGCACCTCAATGGTCCGAAACTGTTGGAGCAAATCCAAGATTTGGGCAAGATCGGTGCCGATACACTCGGCGGCGGTCGGACCCGCATCGCCTTCACCGACGCCGACAAGGCCGGCCGCGACCAGCTGGTGGCCTGGATGCGCGAGCTTGGACTGGAGATCGACGTCGATCGCATCGGCAATATCTTCGGCACCCTGCGCGCCTCCAACGATATCGCGCCACTGATGATCGGTTCGCATATCGACAGCGTCACCAACGCCGGCGCGCTGGACGGCTGCTACGGCGTACTGGCCGGGCTGGCGGTGCAGCGTGCCTACCGCGAAGCCGGCGTGCTGCCAGCGCGGTCGATCACCGTGGCGGCCTTCAGCAACGAGGAAGGCGTGCGCTACCAGCCGGACATGATGGGCTCGCTGGTTCATGCCGGCGGGCTGGCGGTACAGGCGGCGCTGGACACGCTCGGCAGCGATGGCACGCGCCTGGGCGACGAGCTGCAACGCATCGGCTACGCCGGCGACCTGGAGCCTGGTGCCATCGTGCCCCACGCGTATCTCGAGCTGCATATCGAACAGGGCCCGATCCTCGAAGCCGAGCAAACGCTGATCGGGGTGGTGGAAAACCTGCAAGGGATTTCCTGGCAGCAAGTGACGGTGACAGGCAACGCCAACCATGCCGGCACCACCCCGACCCGGCTGCGACATGACGCAGGTTACGTAGCCTGCGCCGTGGTCACCGAACTGCGGCGCCAGGCGCGCGACAGCGGCACGACGCTGGCCACCACCGGTTGCATGCGCTTCGAGCCCGATGTGATCAATGTGATCCCGCGTCGCGCCACCTTTACCGTCGACCTGCGCGATCCGGACGAACAGCGCCTGCAACAGGCCGAGACACACCTGGCAGATCTTCTGCGGCAACTTGCCGAAGCCGAAGGCGTGGTCATCGAAACCGAGCAAAAAGTACGTCTGGAGCCGGTGATTTTCGATGCCACGCTGGCAAGTGCCATCGAGGCCAGCGCCGGGCGCCTGGGCCTGAGCCACCGGCGCATGACTTCCGGCGCCGGCCACGATGCGCAGATGATCGCGCGTATCGCCCCAGCGGCGATGATCTTCGTGCCCAGCCGTGGCGGTATCAGCCACAACCCGCGTGAGCACACCGACGACGACCAGTTGCTCGATGGCGCACGGCTACTGCTGGACGTGGTCGTTCAACGCCTGAGCGTCATGCGCTGAAGCCTGCCCCCTCGCCGCCTGTCGAAAGGAGATCCCCATGCTGTTCGCCAACCCCAACGCCATACGCACGCCCTACCCCGCCTCCCTGCAAGCCCTGATGAGCATTCGCCGGGCCAACGAAAGCCGTCAGTGGCTGTCGCACTGGCCGCAGTTGCGCGCCACCGGCACCCCGCTCTATAACCTGCCAGACCTTGCCGCCGAGCTGGGTGTCGGGCAGGTGCTGGTCAAGGACGAGTCGGTGCGCTCGGCGCTGGGCAGCTTCAAGGCACTGGGGGCGCCCAACGCCCTGGTACGCCTGATCCTGCGCACCTTCCCCGAGCTTGGTTTCAGCGCCGCCGGCCTGTTCGCTGGCCAGCACGCCACTCAGCTGGACGGTTTCAGCGTGGTCAGCGCTACCGACGGCAACCATGGACGAGCCCTGGCAGCCGCCGCTCAGAGCATCGGCTGCCGTTGCATCATCGTCCTGCACGCCCAGGTCAGCGTCGAACGGGAACAGGCCATCGCCGCCCATGGCGCGCAGATCGTGCGGATCGAGGGCAATTACGACGCATCGGTGGCGCATGCCGCGGCACTGGCCCAGGCCCATGGCTGGCAGGTGGTCTCGGACACATCCTACGATGGTTACGAACAGATCCCGGGGGACGTGATGCAGGGCTACGGTACCCTGGTCGCCGAGCTCGTCGAGCCCGCCGGGCAGGCTCCGACCTTCACCCATGTGTTCCTGCAAGGGGGCGTGGGAGGGTTGGCGGCGGGCGTCGTCAGCTACCTCTGGGAGCTTCATGGCGAGGGACGCCCGACCTTCATCGTGGTTGAGCCCGAGCAAGCCGACTGCCTCCTGCAAAGCGCCATGGCCGGGCAAGCGCGTGCCGCCAGCGGCTCGGTGGACTCGTTGATGGCCGGACTGGCCTGCGGGCAGGCATCGCCGCTGGCGTGGCGATTCCTGCAACCGAGCGTCGATTTCTTCATGACCCTGGAAGACGTCGATGCGGTTGCCGCAATGCGCCGCCTGGCACAGGGCAGCGCCCGAGACATCCCGTTGCTCGCCGGTGAGTCGGCGGTGGCCGGACTGGCGGGGTTGACCCGTTTGATGGCACAGCCTGGCCTGGCAACCCAGGTGGGACTCGGTCGCAACTCGAGGGTGCTGTTGATCAGCACCGAAGGGGCCACGGCACCAAGCCTGTACGCAGAGCTGGTGGGCGAGACGGCAGCGTCGGTGCTGGCACGACAGCAGGCCTGGGGTTGAGTGCCGCCGGCCAGGCCTCATCGCGGGGCAAGCCCGCTCCCACGCAGGTGATGCCGACAACGCCGTTGCCTGCGTAATGGCGCGATCCCAAAGGTTGGGAGAACGCCTGAAAAAAATACCCGTATCTGCGAGAACCCGCTTTACCTGTCTATAACTTCATGGTTCATCATCGCCCCACTGCATGAGGGGAAGACCGGTGTATCGCATTTCCGAACTGGCGGCGAAGGTGGGCCTGAGCCGCTCCACGCTGCTCTATTACGAAAAACTCGGGCTGGTGACGTCACGGCGCCAGGCCAATGGATATCGCACCTACAGCGAACAGGACCTGCAGCAACTGCGGCTGTTGCAGCAACTACAGGCCGGCGGCCTGAGCCTGAAGCAATGCCAGGCCTGCCTGGAAGCGCGCCTGGACCGCGCAGCCCTGCTCGAACGCCTGCACACGCTGGACGAGGAGATCGCCGCCCGGCAACGCTCGCGTGACCTGCTGGCGGCGATGCTCGGCTTGTCGTCCATGCGCCCCTGGCACCAGGCCCTCGAGCAGCAGGCGCCCGGCGCCCACCTGGCGTGGCTGCGCCGGCAGGGATTCAATGAGAAACAGGCCCTGCGCCTGAAATGGCTGTCCCGCGACATGAACGAACACGACCGCTACATGGCCGACTTCGAACGCATTTTCGATGGCCTCGAGTACCTCGGCCCAGGCTCGGCACAGGATTCACTCAAAGCACTGCACGCCCTGCCCCAAGCCCCCGCGACACTGCTGGACATCGGCTGTGGTCGTGGCGCCTCCAGCGTGCTGCTGGCCGAACACAGCCAGGCGCACATCACTGCGCTGGACAACGACGAGCACAGCCTGGGCTGCCTGCGCGCGACCCTGGTCGCCAAGGGCCTGCAGGCGCGGGTCACGCCGATTTGCGCGAGCATGACCCAGCTGCCGTTCGCGCCCCGGCACTTCGACACGATCTGGGCCGAGGGCTGCGCCTACATCATGGGCTTCGACAACGCCCTGGCGTACTGGCGCGCCTTTCTCAAACCCCAGGGTTACCTGGTGGTCAGCGACCTGGTGCGGGTGGCCGACCGGCTCACTCCCTCGGTCGAGGCGTTCTGGCAGGCCGCCTACCCCGACCTGCACAGCGTCGACACGCGCCTGGCCGCCATCGCCCGCCTGGGCTATCGCACCCTGTCGCACTTCCCCTTGAGCGCGCAGGCCTGGAGCCACTATCTGGAGCCGCTGCGCGAACGCGTGGCCAGCCTGGCGGACGAAGACTTCGCCTCCCAGGCCCTGGCCGACATCCGCCGCGAACTCAAGATCCACGAAAACCACCTGGGCGAGTACGGGTATCATCTGTTCGTCATGCAGACGCGCTGAACCCGCCCCAGGACATGGAGTCACCATGAACATCGAAAAACTGCAGAACCGCCTCGCCTTCCTGCGCCAGGCCGAACAACTCAAGAGCGTGATCCGCAGCGCCCACACCTCCAGCGGCCGCGCCGAAAGCACCGCCGAGCACACCTGGCGGCTGTGCCTGATGGCCATCACCTTCGCCGACGAACTGGGCGATCTCGACCTGCTCAAGGTGCTGAAGATGTGCCTGGTCCACGACCTGGGCGAGGCCATCAGCGGCGACGTCCCGGCCGTCAGCAAACAGGGCTTCCCCGACAAGAACCGGCAGGAACGCGAAGACCTGCTGCACCTGATGTCGAGCCTGGACGCCGCCCTGCGCGACGAGATCATGGCGTTGTGGGAGGAATACGAGGCCGCCACCTCGGCCGAGGCGCAGGCGGTCAAGGCCCTCGACAAGCTGGAAACCCTGCTGCAACACAACCAGGGCCGCAACCCGCCGGGCTTCGACTATGCCTTCAACCTCGACTACGGCAAGCGCTATACCGCCGCCACGCCGCTGTTCGAGGCCCTGCGCGGCCTGATCGACGCCGACACGCGCCGGCATCTCGACAATGGCATCAGCCTGCGCGACGAGCGCCCGGAGGACACCGCCACCATCGGCCAACTGACCGAGGCCGCCTTTGCCAACGCCGAACACAGCAGCCACACCGAGCAGTTCATCGTCGCTGCCCTGCGTCAGGCCGGACAACTGACGGTGTCGCTGGTGGCGGTGGAGGCCGGCGCCATCGTCGGCCATGTGGCGATCTCCCCGGTAAGCCTGTCGTCGGGCGCCAAGGGCTGGTACGGACTGGGACCGGTCTCGGTGCTGCCGCAGCGTCAGGGCCAGGGCATCGGCTCGGCGCTGATCAACGCCGCGCTGGCCCGCCTGCACGGGCTGGGTGGCCAGGGCTGCGTGGTGCTGGGCGACCCAGGGTACTACGGCCGCTTCGGTTTCAAGGCCCAACCGGGCCTGAGCTTGCCGGGCGTGCCGGCCGAGTACTTCCAGGCCCTGGCCTTCAGCGGTGATGTGCCGAAGGGCAGCGTGCAATACTCCACGGCGTTCGAGGCAACCGCCAACGCGTAAACGCGATCACTGTAGGAGCGGGCTTGCCCCGCGACGGCGTCGGCAGCCACAACCTTGTCACCCGTGCCGACGCTATCGCGGGGCAAGCCCGCTCCCACGCTGAAACCCTGTTCCCTGCGCGACAGCGCAGCCCGGAAGGGCTGTGTGATCTCCTACAGGTTGCGCATCAGCACGCGAGCCAACGCGAACAGATGTGCTCCGCAGCCAGCAACCATCGTCTACCTGAACGTTTTCGAACGCGCCTTTCCTTCGCACCAGGTTTCCCGATGCAAGCACTCCTGCAAGAGATCCTCGACCACGTCCGCCCCCTGCTCGTCCAGGGCCAGGTGGCGCAATACATCCCCGCCCTCGCCCAGGTCGACCCGAACCAGCTGGGCATCGCCGTGCAGAGCCTGGACGGCCAGTTGCACTGCGCGGGCGATGCCCACACGCCGTTCTCGATACAGAGCATCTCCAAAGTGTTCAGCCTGGTGCAGGCGATCAACCACAGCGGCGAGGACATCTGGTCGCGGCTGGGCTACGAGCCTTCGGGCCAGGCGTTCAACTCGCTGGTGCAGTTGGAGGTGGAAAAAGGCCGGCCACGCAACCCGTTCATCAATGCCGGGGCGCTGGTGATCTGTGACATCAACCAGTCGCGCTATGCCACGCCCACCCTGTCGATGCGCGACTTCGTCCGCCGCCTGGCGGCCAACCCGCGCATCGTCAGCGACACGGTGGTGGCCGAGTCGGAATACCAGCACCGCGCGCGCAACGCGGCCATGGCCTACCTGATGCAGGCCTTCGGCAACTTCCACAACGATGTCGACGCGGTGCTGCGCAGCTACTTCCACCACTGCGCGCTGTCCATGAGCTGCGCCGACGTGGCCCGCGGCTTCGCCTTCCTGGCCAACAGCGGCTACTGCCCGCACAGCGGCGAGCAGGTGCTCAGCCCGCGCCAGGCACAGCAGGTGAATGCGATCATGGCCACCAGTGGGCTGTATGACGAGGCCGGCAACTTCGCCTACCGGGTCGGCCTGCCAGGCAAGAGCGGCGTGGGCGGCGGCATCGTCGCGGTGGTGCCAGGGCGCTACAGCATCTGCGTGTGGTCGCCAGCGCTGAACGCCTCGGGCAACTCGCTGGCGGGGCTGCGGGCGCTGGAGCTTTTGAGCGAGCGGATGACCGGGTCGGTGTTCTCGGCGGTCTGAGCGCCCCCTACAGGGTCGGGCTGTCGCGCCAGGCCGAGGGGCTCTGTCCGGTCCAGCGCTTGAACGCCCGGCGAAAGCCGCGCACATCGCTGTAGCCGAGCGCTTCGGCAATGCGTTCGATGGGCATGTTCGGGTTGCCCAGCAGGCTCGTTGCCCGCGATTGGCGCACCTGCTCCTGCAAGCCTTCGAAGGTCACGCCGTGCTCGGTCAGGTGCCGGCGCAGGGTACGGCTGCTCATGTTGAGGTCGGCGGCGACACTGTCGATCCGGCAGCCCCCGGGCAGGTCGCGGGCGATGGCGCGCTCCACGCTCTGCAGCAGGCTGGCCTTGTGCTGCAGCGGCGCGCACTCCAGCTCCAGCAGTTTGAGCGCCTGGCGCAGGGCGACCGGCTGATGCCCGGGCAACGACTGGTCGAGCCAACGGCTGGCGATCACCATGCGGTTGTGCAGGCAGCCGAACGCTACTGCCGGCCCTAACAGATGCACGTAAGTGTCCCGGTAGGCCGGCGCGGGATGGGTGAACTCGAAACGCAGCGGCTGGAACTCGGTACCGATCAGCGTCCGGCCGTAGACCATCAGGCTGGCGAAGAACTCCTCCACCGCGAACACCTGGATCTCGGCGTAGGGCAGCCGGCAGTCGACCTCGATAAAGGTCTCCCGCTCGTCCTCGTGAAGACTGTAGACCGCGATGCCGCCGCTGGCGTGCTGGTAGCGCGCGCCTACCTCGAAGGCATCGCGCAAGGTCCTGCACAACGACAGCACGTGGCCGAGCAGGCCCAGGGTGCCCAGTACATTGCGATGCCCGACCCACAGCCCCAGGCCCTGCCCGGGCAAGGCCTGCAGGGTGCGCTGGATCAGTGCCACGGCCTGGCGACAGGCGATGCGCTGGGCCGGGTCCTGCAGCTCGGCCGGGGTGAAGCCCAGGCCTCGACACAGCCGCTCGCCGTCCAGGCCACGGTCGCTGGCGAGCTGGAGCAAGGTCTGCAACATGAACGGCGAGGCCAGCGCCAGGTCGAGTTGCGGGTCAAGGGGGGTACTGGGCATGAAAGGCTGCTCCCGGGCCGAGGCGCCTGAGGTTCTTGTTGTCGGGGGCACTGCGCTCGGCGCCGTCATGATATCGCGCAGGGACGCGCCCCGACGGCGAGAGTAACAAAATATTGCAGAGTGTCCGGCAAAGCCCCCCTGCCTGTCCGGCACGGCCCTGCGCCCCCAGGCGGCCAGCGCTTATTTGTATAGGGCGGCACAACGCCGCTCGCCCACAACAATAAGAACGAGCCCGACCATGAACCCGACCCGCCTCGCCTGGCTGCCCCCGGCAGCCGCCTGCATGCTCAGCGCCAGCTTCGCCCTCCCGACCCATGCCACCGAAAACGGCGTGGACAACATCGGCCCCGGCACCGACGGTTTCTTCGTCCTGCCGCTGAACGTCGACCAGCTGCCGGCGCACATGTTCGCCTTCAATCTCTACTACAACCACTACCAGGCGCGAAAACTGGACATCAGCTCGCTCGGCGGCAAGGTCGAGCAGGTGAAGATCACCTCCGATGCGATCATCCCGCGGCTGGACTACCTCAGCCCGCTGCGCCTGTTCGGCGGGCGGGTCGGCGGCTACGTGGCGCAGCCCTACATCCGCCAGCAGGTGGCGATGTTCGGCCAGCGCAGCCGCCGCGAGAGCCAGGGCGATGTCACCATCGCACCGATCATCCTCTGGGACATGGGCGCGGACCTCACCCTCGGCGCGGCGCTGGAAATCACCTTGCCCACCGGCGACTACGAAGCCACGCGCATGGCCAACACCAGTAACAACTTCTACACCTACAAGCCGCTGCTGTCGGCGACCTGGCTGCCCAGCGAACGCAGCGAGCTGTCGGTCAAGGCCACCTACAGCTTCAACGAAGAGAACCATGACACCGATTACCGCTCGGGGCAGCTGTTCCACTTCGACTATTCGGCCAGCTACCGGGTGACCGACAACCTGCGCCTGGGGGTCAATGGCTACTACGTGAAGCAGACCACCGACGACAAGCAGTTCGGCCGGACCGTGAGCTTCATGGGTGAGGATGTCGATGATGGGGTGCGCGGGCAGGTGTTCGCCATTGGCCCGGCGCTGCATTACACCTTCCTCGAGTACGCCAGCATCGAGGCGCGCTGGGCCAAGGAGTTCGCGGTGCGCAACAGGCCGGAGGGGGAGATGTTGTGGGTCAAGCTGAGTTTGCCGTTTAGTTTGTGAGGCCCGATCAGTTGCTAATTTCAGCGTTTACGTCTTGATCGCCGGGGCTGCTTTGCAGCCCTTTCGCGGCACAAGGCCGCTCCTACAGGGAGTGCGGTCGCCTGTAGGAGCGGCCTTGAGCCGCGAAAGGGATGGCCGCCCATTCAGGGAAATGCATGAATTTATGGACTGCGCAGCAACCCGCTACGCATACACCGGCCAGCGCTCGACAATTCGCCCATCGCGTACCGCCAGCAGGTCGCCGAACTGCAGCAGGATGGCCTCGGACTGGGTCGGGCGCAGGAACACCTGGTCGTCGACCTGCAGGCCCACCGCCGCCGAGCCGTTGAGCATTTCCTGGTTGGAGCTGCGCCCATAAAGGCCGTTGAAACGCAGTCCCCTGGGCGACTCGGGCTCGGCCAGCCAGTTGCCGCCATAAATGAAGAAGGTCTCGCGCTGATTCGGGTCCCACCAGGCGAACAACGCCGACTTGCCGTCCAGCGCCGGAATCTGCACCGCACCCGTGCGCTTGATCACCGGCGTGGCAATATAGGCCGCCGGCTGGTGGTCCTGCAGCGACGGCAGGTCATAGTGGGTGGGCTTGAGCAACGCCGAACCCACCGATACCTCGCTACTGGTGCGCTCGTACTCGTGCATCCGGTAGCTAGGGCTGCCGGCGGTGTTGAGGGTCAGGTCCGTACGCCACAACCCGGGATAACGGCTGCGGGCGTGCTCGACAAAGCCGTCGTACAAGCCCATGACCTTGGCGAACAGCGCCTGTGGCGATCCGAGGATACCCGGCACGCCCATGCCGACGAAGGGGTCGTAGCCCATGAAGCCGGCGAAGGCCAGGTGCCGGGGATTGGCGGCGATGATCGCCAGCATCCGCTCCAGCTGCGCCGAGTCCTTGACTCCGCCCCGGTGCAGGCCGACATCCAGCTCGATGTTGATCCGCAGCCGGGTGCCCAGTCCCTGGGCCAGCGCCAGGTACTGTTGCAGGCGCTCGGGGGTGTCGAGCAACCATTGCAGTTGCCTGGCCGGGTCGAAAGCGCCGCGGTGCTCTTCGTAGAACAGCTGCGCCGAACGCACCGGCAGCGGCTTGCCCAGCAGGATGTCGGCATCCGGGAAGCGCAGCGCATCGTGGTTGAGAAACGGCTGGTGGAACGACATCAGCCGGCGGGTATCGGCGCGCCGGGCGATGTAGTCGAGCAACTGCGGCGAGGGCAGCGACTTCTCCACCAGGCGCAGCTGCTTGCCGGCGCGGCGCACCGACTGGGTCACCACATCGATGTTGTGGTCCAGGCGGTCGAGGTCGATCAGCATCACCGGGCGCATCGGCCCGTGCTCGCGCAGCTCGCGCTGCAACCTGGCGAAATAGTCATCGTGCGGCGCCCCTTGGGCGCCAGGGCGCAGCCAGGCGCCGGCAGCGGCCAGCAGCACACCGGCGCCCGCTGCGCCGACCAGGAATTTGCGTCTGTTCATCACCTCTCCTTGTGCTCAGGCAACGCCGAGGATCGAGGCCAGGTGGCCATTGAGGAACTTGCCTGTCGGGTCCAGCGCCTGACGCACCTCGGTGAATGCCTTCCAGCGCGGATACAGCGGCTGCAGGGTGCGCGCATTGAGGGTGTGCAGCTTGCCCCAGTGCGGGCGCCCGGCGTATTTCCAGAAGATCGGCTCGATGGCGGCGAAGAAGTTGTGGTGGTCCATGCTGTAGTGCTGGTGCACCGAGATCGAGCAGCTGTCACGCCCTTCGAACATGCTCAGCGGGATATCGTCGGCCTTGACGTAGCGGTACTCGATGGGGAACCAGGTTTGCAGGTCGCGCTCACGGATCAGCGCGAGGATCTCGCGCAGGCAGGCCGGACCATGCTCGGCGGGCACCGAGTACTCCATCTCGTTGAAGCGCACGTTGCGCACATTGGCGAAGATCTCGTACGAGTCACCGACCCGCTCGTCGAAGCTGGCGACATGCCGCAGGCTGTTGAGCAGTACGCGCCGGGCTTCGGGAAAGTCGCTGCCGTACTTGTCGAGCTTCTCGATCAGGCTGACGAATTCGTTGCCACTGCCGCCGGCCGTATCCTGGTCAGCGGTGGCGGCATCCTTGGTTTCATTGAGGGCGATGGACAGCGCATAGTCGGAATGGGTGATTACCAGCATTTCCCAATGCTGGTTTTCCCGGGTGTTCTTCTCCACGTCCTCCAGCAACTCGTCGGTGCGAGCGATCCATTGCCGCTCGCGCAGACGGAAAGCCTCGCGGTTCTGCAGGCGGATCCGGGTGGCCACGCCCAGTGCGCCGAGGGACACCCGCGCCGCGGCGAACACCTCGGGGTGGCGATGGCTGTCGCAGTCGAGGACCTCGCCGCTGGCCGTGACCAGTTGCAGGCCGGTGACCTTCGAGGAATACGAGCCAAAGCCGACGCCGGTGCCATGGGTCGAGGTGGCGATCGCGCCGGCCAGGGTCTGGTAGTCGATGTCGGCCATGTTCGGCAGCGCCTGGCCGACCGCCTTGAGCGCCGCGCCCATCGCCGACATCGGCGTGCCGGCAGCGAACTCGGCCTGCAGGGTGGCGGGGTCGTGGTCGAGCAAACCACTGAAATAGCCGAGCGACACTAGAGTGCCGTCGCTGGGCACCAGGGCGCTGAAGGAATGCCCCGAACCGACCGGACGCACCCTGCCGGGGGCCTGGCGGATGGCCTGGGCCAGTTCGTCAAGGCTCTGCGGCGCCAGCCGCGCCTCCGGCAGGCAGCTCTGCGCGCCGGACCAGTTGCGCCAGGGGATCAGCCGCGGCGCGCGCAGCAGTTGCGCCAGTGCCGGGTTGGCGGAAAGCGCGAGCAACGCGCAGGCCGCGCCGGAGTGTTGCAGCCAGCGACGACGGGAAAGGTGAATCGTCATGGGAGTACCTTGCGCTCAGTGGAGGGGCTGGCCGGACATGTAGCCGATCAGGGCAAGGAACTGCGCCTCGCTGCACTGCATGCACAGGCCCATGGGCGGCATGCCCTGGTAGCCGTTGATGCTGTGCTCCAGCAGGCGGTCGACGCCCTGGGCCAGGCGCGGGGCCCAGGCCGCCGCGTCGCCTGCCAGGGGGGCGCCGGACGCTGGGTTGGCGTGGCAGGTCTGGCAGGTGCTGGCGTACAGCGCGGCCAACGCAGGGTCCGCGGGGGGGGCCTGGGTGACGGCGGGTTTGCTGTCGTCCCGGCAACCGCCGAGTAGCAGGGCCAGGGTGGTCAGGACGGCTGCAGGTAGCAGCGGTGGGAAAAGCGCCATGGTGCTCCCCTCTTCTACCGTGCTTGGGCACGGCGTTTTCTTGTGGTGGGTAGGAAGCAACAGTAAGGCGGGGACAGGCTGGGGGTTCAGGGCAATGGCGGACAGCGAGGGGGGTGGGATCGGACAATCCTGCGCAGGGCAAGCAGCAACAGGCAGCCCTTTAAAGGTGTTGAAAATTGGCGTCCGACTTGGGCTTGCCGGGGCTGCTTTGCAGCCCATCGCGGCACAAGGCCGCTCCTACAGGGGTACGCGTTCGCCTGTAGGAGCGGCCTTGTGCCGCGATGGGCCGCAAGGCGGCCCTGTCAGCCCTTGTTGGTCAGTCCGTCAACCTGGCCTTCGACCGTCACCGGCCCGACCTTCAGCTTGCCGCCCTCCAGCGACACGCTGGGTAGGCCCGCCTCCGGCAGCTTGGGCAGGTCGAGGGTGGCCTTGACCTGGTAGCCGAGCGGCTTGACCTCGGCCCCGAGCGTGGTACCGCCCTGCTCCACGCCCTTGACCTGCAGCCCCAGCCCACGCTGCGCCGCGATGCCCGAAGCCTGCGTGACCCCGGCCTTGCGCACGAACTCGCCCTGGGCATTGAACGATGGCGTGTAGTCGAAGCCTGGCTTCTCCTGGCCCTCCTTCGCCTCGCCCGGCTTGCCGGCCAGGCCCGCGCCCAGGTCGACCCGCACCGAGGTGGTGGTGTCCTGGCGTTCCGCGACCGTCAACCCGCCCGCCAGCTTGCCGCCGACCTGCTGGCCGTCGACCCGTGCGCCGCTGAGTTGCGCCGCACCGTCACTGTTCAGGGTCACCTCGCCAGCGGCGATATGGCTGTTCTGCTGGGTGGTGGCCTGCAGATGATCCACCTGCACCTTGCCGCCCAGGTCGAAGTCATGGGACGAACTGACCTGTTGCCCGGCGTCCGCCGGTGTATTTCGGCTCAGGTTGCTCCCGGCCTTCACCTCGACGCCCCAGTTGGTACGGCTCTGGGTGGACTGCGCCGACTCCAGCGCCAGGCCACCCTCGCCTGCGCCAACGTTGACGGCCGTAGCGCCGACCTGCGTACCCTGCAAATGCACCGACTGGCCGGCCAGGTCCACGTTGCCGCGGCTGTTCAGCTGGCCGCCGGCCAGGGTCTGCGAGCGTTCGTTGGTCTGGCCCACATTGAAGTTGCCGCCCAGCTTGCCGCTCAGGTCACGGCCCTGCTCACCGGTGGCGGCCTTGCCACCGAGATTGAGGCCACCGCCCAGATGGCTGCCGCTGACGGTGCGGGTGTCGCTGGCGGCCTGCAGGTCGAGGGCGCCACCGGCCTTGAGTTCGACCGGGCCGTTCGCGTCGATGCGCGTGCCCTGCAAGGTCTGGTCGCCAGCACTGCCCAGCCGCACCGGGCCGTTGCCGCTGATGCTCGCCACCTGGGCCTTGCTGTCGACACTGTGCTCGCCGGCATGGTCAAGCTGGAACCCAGCGCCCAGGTCGACCTTGTCGCCCACCGGCAAGGTGCCCACGGTCAACGAACCGCTGCCACCGAGGCTGCCGGTGTCGCGACGCGCCTGGTTGCTGGCCTGGTCCAGGGCCAGCTTGCCGCCGGTGTTGACAGCCACCGCGCCCTGGCCACCGTCGAGACGGCTGCCTTCGAAGCGGGCATCGCCACCGACCTGGATGTTCAGGCCCTGGCTGCCACTGAAAGCGCCGACCACGGCAGTGGATGCATCTTCGTTCAGGCGCTTGCTCCCGCCCGAACCATTGGCGGTCACGTTGAGGTCTTCGCCGGTCTTGGTGTAGATCCGGGCGGACACATCAGCGTTCACCTGCTGCTCGCTGCGGCTGTGGGTGTTGCTGGCCGCGTCGGCCTGCAGCGAACCGGCCTTGACCTCCAGCGCGCCACCGTTGGCGTTGTAGCGGGTGCCCTGGTCCTTCAGCGCGCCGACCACGTCCAGCTGGACGCCCTGGCCGTTGAACTGGCTGACCACCGCGGTGCCGGTCTGCTCGCCCTGCTGCTGGCTGGCATGGCCCACGGCCAGGTCGACGCCCAGGTTCGGCGTGCCGAGTTTGCCCAGGGCCGCGGTCAGCGAAGTCTTGCCGTCCAGCACGTCCTTGACGTCGTTGAGCGGCAGCTTGCCGTCAAGGGCATCCTTGACCGACACCTTGCCGTCCACCACGTCCTTGACCGCCCCGGCGATCGGCCGGGCGATGTCCTTGTACTCGACATTGACACCGACATCCGCCGTCCAGCTGCTCTGCTGGTGGCTGCTGTTGGTGGTGTCGCGGGCCGCGCGGTTGTCCACCTGGCCTGCGCTGATGCTCAGGGTGCCGGAGCTGTTCACCTGCGCGCCCTCGCTGGCCAGGGTATCGGCCTTGATTTTCACGCTGCCGGCGCTGTCGAGGCCGGTGGTCTTCGCCGTGGTACTGCTCGAGGCGTCCTGCTGGGTGCCATGGGCGAAGTCGACCCCGGCGCCGGCACGGTCGAGGCCAGCGGTGAGGTAGACGCCACCGCCGGTATGGCTGCTGTCGCGGGACTCGCTGCGGCTGTCCTGCTCGGCCAGCAGCGACACCTGCTTGCCGGCCAGGGTGGTATCGCCCGCGGTGGACTTCACCGCGGCACCCTTGACGGTCAGGTCACCACCGGCGGCCAGCTGTACTTCGCTACCGCTGAGGCTGGAACCCTGCTGGCTGACCTGGCTGCCAGCGGCGCTCTGGCGATCGCTCGCATAGCCGACGCCAGCACGATACTGCCCGGAGCCCGGCGCGGTCTCCTTGGCCGAAGCAACGAAGCCACGGCTGCTGCTGGCGCTGTTGTGTTCGCGGGTGTCCTGGGCCGAGGCGACCTTCAGATCCCCCGCCGCCTCGGCGTTCAGCGCACCGGTGGCCTTGACCGTCGAGCCGACCACGTCGATGCCCTCGGCGCTGCTCAGGCCGACGCTGCCACCGGCCACCAGCTCGCTGCGCACCGCGGTGCTTTCCCGGCTGTTCTGCTTGGCTTCGTTGTGGCTGACGCCGAAGAACTTGCTCTGCTGGTTCTGGCTGTCACGCTGGTCGGTGCGCGAGGCGTTGCTGATCTGCACCTGCTTGCCGGCGATGCGGATGTCCTGGCCACTGGTCAGCTGGGCACCTTCGGTCAGCACCGAGGCCTTGGCGTGCAGTGCGATGTCGCCACCCTTGAGCTGGCTGGTGACGCTGCGCTGGGTTTCATTGCGGTTGTCCCAGTCGGCCTTCCAGAAGCCCTTGGTGTGCTTGCCCTGGTCGGTCTGCACCTGGCGCTCGGTGGCGGCGGTCAGGCGCAGGTCGGCACCGCTGTCCAGGCGCAGTTTGCCGGGCGCCTCGAGGCTGGCGGCGCTGAGGGTGAGGTCCTGGCCGGCGTGCAGCCCGGCATCACGCTGGGCCACGACCCGGGTGGCGTGCTCGCGGGTGTCGCTGTCGGTCTGGGTGCGCTGGTAGGTCTCCCAGTCGATGCCCAACGCGCCGCTGCGCCAGTTTTCGCGTTTTTCCTGGAGCTTGCGGCTTTGCACGGTGCTCAGGGTGAGATTGCGTCCGGCGTCGAGCTTGACGTCGCGCCCGGCCACGTCGGCAGCGGCCAGGGTCAGGTCCTGGGCACCATGCAGCTCGACATCGCCCTGGCTGCTGCGCACGCCGGCACGGGTCGCCTGCAGCGAGTCGGCCACGGCGGCGCCGCTGATATTCAGGTCACCCGCCGAGTCGATACGCACGCCGTCGCGGCCGTCGATCTGCCCCGACCCGACCCGCACACCGGCGCCCTGCGCGGTGCTGACGATATTGATGCGTCCGGCCTGCATCGCGCCGAACAGGCTGGCGTCGATACGCTGCTCGCCACTGTTCGCGCCGTGGTCGACAACCTTGGCCTGGCCGCTGGCATAGTCCACCTGATTGCGGCCCACGGTGAGGTTGAGCTGGTCACGGGCATCCAGGCGACCCTGGCTGTCGATGCGCGGGGCGATCAGGTTGACCGAACCGCCGTCGTTGCGCAGGCCGGCGCCCTGCACCTGCAACTGGCCGCTGGCGTCCTGGGTGCCCAGGGCCTTGAGCCGGCCCGCGTCCAGTTCAGGGCGGCCCACCACCAGGCTGGCATTGGGCGCGTTGATGAAGCTGGCGCCGTTGACCGAGATGCCGTTGGGGTTGGCCAGCACATAGTCGGCGGCGCGGCCGAAGATTTCCTGGGCGCCATTGATGGCGGAGGCGTTGCGGCTGACCACTTCGTTGAGGATCACGCTCGCCGCCTGGCCCTGGAACTGCGGGTTGGCCGCCAGCTCACCGGCCAGCTGCGAGTGGCCGGCCTGCAGGGCGTTGTTCAGTACCAGGCCCTGGCGGTCGACGTTGTAGTCAAGGAACTGGTTGTGCGACAGGCCCGCGCCGTTGGGCGCGACGATATTGACGATGGGCACGCCGCCCTGGGTCTGCAACTGTGCCGTGCCCCCAGGGCCGGGGGCGACCACGACGCCGCCGGCCAGCGCCTGGGGCAGGCTCGCGGCCAGGAACAGGCTGGCTATCGCCCAGCGCAGCTTGCCTTGCGGGGACAGGTTGAAGGTAAAGGGGGTCTTGGGCATAGGTCACTCTCCATGTCGGTACTGCTAATTCGGTGCGACTCAAATCTGCACGGCGGCCCTGAACAGCCAGACTTCAGGCTCGCGGTGGTAACCGCTGGGGGTGGTCAGGCTGCGCTGGTAGTCAACGTCCAGCTGCAGCGCCTTCCAGCTCAGGTTCAGGCCCAGGCTCGCGCCGCTCAGGCGCTGGCTGGCGGCGCCGTGATCGGCCTTGATCCAGCCGTGGTCCAGCCCCAGCCGCGGGGTGATGGTCAGCGGCCCCTGGGGCTGCAGCGGCAGGCGCAGGGTGTTGCGCCACACCGCCCCGCTGGCCCCGGACAGGCTGCTGAGGCGATAGCCGCGCACGGCGGAATCGTCGGTGCCGAGCAACTGCTCGATGGCTGGCAGCGGGTCGGGGCTGTACTGCAGGTTGAACTGGCTCTGCCACTGCCAGGGTTGGCCCAGCAGCTGACCATTGCGCCACTGGCCGAGGCCGGCGCGGTACTTGCGAAACTGCGCCATGGGCAGGTCGGGCACCGGCCGATCGGCATCGTCGTCGGCGCCAAACCAGTGCAGTCCCTGGGCGTAGTTGAGGTCCAGATTCCACACCGCGCTGTCGAGCCAGAACAGATTGAGCCCGGCCTCGGCCACCGTCAGCGTCGGGCTCTGCACGTCCAGGCGGACCTTGGCGAATTCGCTGTCGACGTCCTTGTGCGCCAGTTGCAGGCTGGCGCTCAGCTGATGACGCTGGTCGCGCCACAGCACGCGCTCGCCGCGCAGGCTGAGCTGGTCGGTGATGCCGGTGCTGTGCAGGGTCAGGGTGCTGAGCTTGATCGGCGAGCGGTACTCGGCATGGCTGGCGAACAGGCTGAAGGTCCAGTAGCCATAGGGAATCGCGTAGTACAGGCTGGCGTTGCGGCTGTAGCGGTCGCCCTGGTTGAGGGTGTCGCTGGCCGACAGGCTGAGCAGGTCATTGAGCGCCAGCGGGTTGTCCAGGCTCATGCTGAGCACGCTGCGGTCACGGCCAGTGCTGGCGCTGCCGAGATTGTCCAGGCCCAGGCCCACGGAAACCCGTGGCTGGCCTGCGCTGCGCGGGCGCAGGATGATCCGCGAGGCGCCCGGCTGGCTGCCGGGGGCGATGTCGGCGGTGAGGTCGACCGAGCGCAGGCGGTTGAGCTGGTCCAGGCCCTGCTCCAGGTCGCGCAGGTTCAGCGGCTCGCCAAGCATGCCGGGGAAGGCCCCGGCCAGGGACACCGGCAGGCGCTGGTCGGCCAGTTCGATGGCCTCCAGGTAGCCTTCGTCCACCAGGATGTCCAGCGACTGCCCGGCCGCCGGGGCGCTGCTCAGGTAGGGGCGGCTGGCGATATAGCCCTTTTCCAGGTACAGCGCGGTGATGCCCGACAGCAGCTGGTTGATCTGCCCCACGCCCATGCACGCGGCCACCAGGGGGTCGATGCGGGCATCGAGGGTGGCGCGGTCGATCAGCGTGACACCGCCGATGCGCACCCCGGCCAGCGGCCAGCAGCGCGCATCCGGGGCCGAGGCCTTGGGTGTCTGTGGGGTGGTGTCGGGCGCGGTGAACGCGCCGCGTTGCAGTTGCCGGCGGCGTTGTTCCAGTTGCAGTTGCTGCAGGTCGTGTTGCTGCTGTTGCTGTTGGCGCAGCACTTCCTGGCCGGGGGTAAATGTCTCGGCATGCAGGTTGCCGGCGCACAGGCAAGCCAGTACGACAGACAGCATTAATTGACGACGATCAACAGCAGACAGGTACGACATACAACACCCATTCGCAGGCAAAGGCACAGCGAGAATCGCAGTACTTGGAACTTCCCAGCACGGTCACCGAGGGTTATCGGCACACGCGCAATAACTTTAGAAAGTTGAGCGTTGTTTGTTGAAACGCTCGCGGAAAAGTTAACGACTGCTAATTACCACATGGCTACGGGCATGACCGCATGGTCACTTGATAGCCCTTGGTAAAGCGGGTATAGGGGCTGACGCGATCGAATTGTCCAACAATCGAACTGAATGACTGTCTGGCCCCACGGTACTTGTAGACACGAGCGGGAGACACCGGACTTTAGTCGTAGGGGGAATAGTGGGGCAACTTTATGGTTTGCGGGCAGATTGGGCGAGAGACAAGTTGGCTGAAAATTGCGCAAAAGTTGCGCTGAGGAATGGGGAGTAATTGTTCTGGAATTGAGGTGTTCGACGAGAGTATTACAGCGCCTATTAGACCGAGCGCCGCCCGCGCGGCGCATCGCGGATGAATCCGCTCCTACATTTGTTGCAACGTGGCCATGCCTGATAGGCCATGGTTGTAAGCCTTGTGTGCACGACGCGGTTTTTCGGTGGGCATTGCCGCCGCCCCACCTGTCTCAAGACAGGCGCCAAGGCTGGCAACCATGGCCTGACAGGTTCGGTACGTTGCAACAGATGTAGGAGCGGATTCATCCGCGATGCGCCGCGCGGGCGGCGCTCGATCTGATAGGCGCTGCAGGACTATCGCCTGCCACTCACTGCCCTCACACAATCCCCCTCACCGCTCCAACGCCGAACCGCGCAACAATCCCCCCTCTTCACTCCCCTCGCCCAGCCCATCGATCTGCGCCATGCTCAGCCGCGCCGTCTCCTTCAAGCCCAACGAACACAGCGCCACCAGCGCCAGCGCCGCCGCCCCGTACAACGCGACGCCCAGTGGGTCATGCCCGTTGAGAATCAGGATCGCCGTGGCAATGCTCGACGCCGTCCCGCCCCCCAGTGCCGCGCCGACCTGGTAGCTGGCGGAAATGCCCGAGTAGCGCATTTCCCGGGGAAACTGCTCGCCCAGGAACGCCGGGATCGGCCCCTGTGTGGCGCCCATCAGTGCACCGACCAGGCTATAGGCGACCAGGGCGATACCGAAGTGGCGCATGTCCACCAGGGCAAAAAAGGCGAACAGGCCCAGCGCCATGACCAGCGCCCCGAACACCATCACCACGCGCCGCCCCAGGCGGTCCGACAGGTGCCCGAACAGCGGCGCCGACAGCACGATGGCCACCGACAGGGTCAGGTCGAACATCAGGGCCTCGGTGCTGCCGTACCCCGCCTGGGTGGCGTAGGTCAGGAAGAACGTGCTGCCGATGTAGGCGATGGTGCAGTAACCGAAGGCGATACCAGTGCACAGCAGCAATTGCCGTGGCCGTTGCCGCAGGGCTTGCGCCAGGGGCGCCCGCACGGGTTTGACGGTGGATGCGGTCAGCGGCGTCTTCAGCCGTGCATACAAGCCGATCAGCACCAGGGTGCCTCCCAGCCAGAACGGGATCCGCCAGGCGAAGTCCACCAGGTTGTCATCGAACGCGGCGCTGACCAGGGCGAATACCGCCGCACCGAGAATGCCGCCCACGCCGATGCCCATGCTGGTGAAACTGCCCCACAGGCCGCGCCGGCCAGGCGGCGCCGACTCGATGCCAAACAGCGCGGCGCCACCCCACTCGCCCCCGGCGGCAAAGCCCTGGACCAGGCGCAACAGCACCAGCAGGATCGGCGCAACCACACCAAGGCTGGCATGCCCCGGCAGGCAGCCGATGAGGAAGGTGCTCAGCCCCATCAACAGCAAGGTGGTGACCAGTACCTTCTGCCGACCGACGCGGTCGCCGAAATGGCCAAACACCAGGCCGCCCAGGGGCCGGGCGAGGAACCCCGCGCCGAAGGCACTGAACGCCACCAGGGTGGCGGTCAGGTGGTCCAGACCGGGAAAGAACACCTGGGGAAACACCAGCGCGGCGGCGGTGCCATAGATGATGAAATCATAGAACTCGAGGGCCGTGCCCAGGCCGGAGACGCAGAAGGTGCGCAAGGCGGAGCGGGAAGGTTGTGCATGCATTGTTGTTGTTCTCGTGATGCGGATGGGCTCAGAAACGTTGGCAGCCGGCCTTGGCCAGTTGTAGCGGGGTGCCGGCGACGTAGTCGAGATGGCCGTGCTCGGTGTCGATGGCCACGCTGAGCAGGGTTTCCCAGCGCTCGGTGTCGGGCAGCGCCAGGTCCGGATGGAAGCAGATCGGCGCGGCATCGCCCGCAGCGCCGCACATGGCCTCGGCACGGGCACGCGGGTCGGCGCTGGTCATCTGGCCGACCACCTGTTGCAGATGGGCCAGCCGGCCCTCGGTCTCGGCCCGGTCGGCGACCTGCTCACCGGTACTGAGCTGCGGGTCGAGGAAATGGTTGGTGTGCAACAGCCAGCCATCCTCGCGGGGCAGCACCAGCGCCGTGCGCTCGGGACTCAGCTCGATGCTCACCGCACGTGGGCTGCGGTCCTCGCGGGAGAACACAGTGAGCACGGTGGAGGCGCTGACCCGCGCCGAACGGGCCAGTTCGATGGCCTCGTCGACACTGCGAGCCTCCTCCAGCAGCCGTCGGGCGATGGCATGCACCGGCACGCCGCCGGCGGTGTTGTCGCTGCGGTGGTGAAGGATGTTGAAGTGCAGGCCCAGGCCCGCGCTGTTGACCCCCAGCTTGGCCAGCATGCCAAACTCGCAGAACAGCTTGACCGCCAGGCCCTGGCGGCTGCGCAGGGCCAGCATCAGGCCATGGGGGCACAGGCTGTCGTGCCAGTCCCAGGTCTGCAGGGTCTGCGGCGCACGCGGGCCACGGGGGGCGTGCACGGTGGTGGAGCATTCGCTGTGGCGGGTGCGTGCCGCCAGCACCTCGGTGCGGGCGTTGAGGCTCGCCAACTGCCACAACGGCAGGCCGCTGCCACTGGCCAGGCCGGTGATTTCCGCCGCCAGGTCCGGGCTCCAGGCCTCGAGGGCGGCCAGGCTGTTCTCGCCGATGCGCTGCGCTTCGCCCAGCGTCACGCCGACGCGGGGAAAGAAGTCCAGGTACAGCTGGGTGGTCTCGCCGATCTGCCCGGCAAAGCGCTCGCCGACCTGACGGCCGCGGGCATGGGGATCGAGGGTATCGGTGACGCAGGTATGAATCTTCACGGCGGCTTTCCTGATGGGACGCGAGCGGCAAGCCTAGCGGCGAGGCCCCACCCCGATCATCGCCAGGCCCCGCACAACTTTTGTGCCCGCCAGGAAAAACTCAGGCGCGCAGGCCCTGCCCGCGCAAGTGCTCATGCAACAGGGCGATGAATGCCTGCACCTTGCGCGTATTGCGCCGATGCGGCAGGTACAGCACATGCACCCAGGGACCGAACGCGCTCAGCGCCCGCCAGTAATCAGGCATCACCTCCAGCAGTTGCCCATTGGTCAGGTAGGGTGCCGCGCACCAGGTGGGGATGAACTGCAGCCCCTGGCCATCGAGCAGGCAGGCCAGCAGGAAGTCGAAGTTGTCGCTGACCAGCCTGGCCGTCGGCTGGCGCACGCGCTGGGTCTGGCCCTCGTGCTCGATCCACCAGAAGCTGCGGTTGAGCAACGGGTGGCGCAGCAGCAGCCAGTCATGCTGGGCGTAGTTGTCCAGGTTGATGACCTCGCCGCGTCGGGCAAGGTAGTCCGGGCTGGCGCACAGGATCACGCGGTTCTCGATCAGCGGCTGGGCGATCAGCTCGGGCTGGTCGGTGGGACCGTCGCGCAGCGACAGGTCGTAGCCGCCGTCGATCAGGTCCTCGTTGGCATCGTTGAGGTTCACCTCCAGGCGCACCTGCGGGTGCTCGCGCATGAAGCGGCAGCACACCTGGTTGAGAAAGGCCGGGCCGAACGACGGTGGTGCGGTGATGCGCAAGGTGCCGCGCAGTTCATGCTGCAACTGCTCCACTTCTTCGGTGACCCGCTGCAGATGCATCAAGGCCTGTCGCGCGCCTTCCAGGTAGAGGGTGCCGGCTTCGGTCAGCGCCATGCGTCGGGTGGTGCGCTCGAACAGGCGCACCCCCAGCTCGGCTTCCAGATGGGCGACGGCCTTGGTGATGGCCGACGGCGTCTTGCCCAGCTGCTCGGCGGCACGGCTGAAGCTGCCGTGTTCGGCGGCGGCGACGAAGATGGTCAGGGCCGTCATTTTGTCCATGGTTGCTTCCTGGTTGGCACACTTGGGGCGCCGTGGAGTATCCATGGATTCATGCGCAGGCGGCAATCGATGGGGAGCAGCAAGCACTCTTTCCAGAACGCGAATAAAGTTGTGCCTGCCGTGCCGTTTAAACACCCTTCCCGCTTGGCTAGCCTGCCGCCTCCCCCATCAAGCACGAGGCATCGCATGAAGCAGTTCCTGAAGATCGCGCTTGGCGCCGGCCTGGCCTGCGCCGCCCTGCCCGGCTTCGCCGCCGTCGACCTGATCCTGCACAACGCCAAGGTCTACACCGCCGAGCCGGGCCAGCCACTGCAGCAAGCCGTGGCGGTGGAGGGCGAGAAGATCGTCGCGGTGGGCTCCGACCAGGCCGTGCTGCGCCTGAAGGTCGATGGCACGCGGACCATCGACCTGGGCGGCAAGGTGCTGATGCCCGGCCTGCTCGACTCCCACTCCCATGCCATCAAGGGTGGCCTGCAGCTGGAGTTGGCCGACCTGGCCGGTGTGCAGATCCCCCTCGACGCGCTGGAACAACGCCTGCGCCAGTGGCGTGAGGACGGCAAGGCACGACGCGGCGAGTTCCTCAGCGTCGGCGGCTTGCCGCCAACCTACTGGGACGACCTGGCCGCGCTCGAGCAGCGCTTCAACCAGGGCGAGTGGGCCGACCAACCGATCCTGTTCGCCGCCAACGACATGCACACCGGCTGGGCCAACCGCGCCATGCTCACCCGTGCCGGCATCGATGCGGCGAAGATCGCCGCCCTGCCAGCCGTGGCCCGCAACACCATCGGCCAGCACTCGGACGGCACGCCGAACGGCTTTCTCGTCGACGCCGGGCTGTACCCGGTCACCGACCTGCTGCCGGCACTGACCCACGACACACTGATGAGCGCCGGGCGCCAGGCCCTGGCGCACTATCGAAGCCTGGGCGTCACCGGCTGGATGGACCCGCTGGCCAACGAGCTGCCCGGTGCCGACGTACACAACGATTCGCTCGGCGTGCTGCCGGTGTACAGGGCCCTTGCCCTGCGCGGCGAACTGACCGCCCATGTGGCCGCGCTGCTGATGGCCGATTCCAAAGCCCGTCCGGCCGACCTGGATGAGCTGGACAAGGTGCGCCGGCAGTTCCTCGGCGTACCCAACCTCACCCTGCCCGGCATCAAGGTGTTCGCCGATGGCGTCGCCGAGATGCCGGCGCAGAGCGCGGCGATGCTCGAGCCTTACCGCAACTCGGGGCAGCACGGCGAACTGCTGCTGGACCCGGCGCACTTCGGCGAACTGGTGAGCGCCGCCGACGCCCGTGGCTGGCTGGTGCATGTGCACGCCATCGGCGACCGCGCCGTGCGCGCGGCGCTCGACGGCGTGGCCCAGGCCCGCCGTGATCGCGCCAGCGGCATCGCGCACTCGATCACCCACCTGCAGATGGTCAACCCGAAAGAGTACGCACGCTTCAAGCAGCTGGACGTGATCGCCTCGATGCAGTTGTACTGGGCCAGCGCCGACGAGGCCAATCTGGAGCTGGTCAAACCCTACGTCGATGCCATGGCCTTCCTGCACACCTTCCCGGCGCACTCGCTGCTCGCCCACGGCGCCACCATCGCCGGCGCCAGCGACTGGCCGATCAGCACCCCTGATCCCTGGCAGGCCATCTACCAGGCCATCAGCCGCGTCGGCCCCAAGGGCGTGCTCAACGCCGCCGAGGCCCTCGACCGCGAGACGATGCTCCAGACCTATACCCTCAACGCCGCCCGGGCCATGCGCCTGGAACGGCAGATCGGTTCGCTCAAGGCCGGCAAACAGGCCGACATGATCGTACTCGACCGCGATATCTTCAGTGTTGCACCCCAGGCGCTGCGCGACACCCAGGTGCTGCAGACCTGGTTTGCCGGAAAACCCATCTACACGCGCTGAGCCAGCTTGCGCGGGTCGGGTCGATCAACCGTCCATGCTCTTGGTCAATGCTTCGCTGCCCTTGGGCGGGTAGACCACCTCCCGGGTATCGAGGTCGCGAATCTCGGAGGTAATGGTGATGGTCATCGTCTCTCGCCCGGGCGGGCCGTTGATGGCATCGACGGTGTCGAAGTCGACGATGTAGCGCTTGCCTGCACGGAACTCGACGTCGCGCGCGGTGAAACCGCATTTGCCGCCACCGGTGCCCAGCGCGTTCATCGAGGCCCAGCACCAGCTCAGCGAGTGCTTGCCCGGCGTCAGCCGCAGCGCCTGCTTGCCCGCGATATCGAGGATCGAGCGGCGCCCGGCCCCCTCGAGCAACTGGTCATCGACATGGGTGGCCAGCAGCAGGCGATGGAACGGCACGCCCAGGGCGCGGTAGCGGATGGTGGCGAAGTACACGACCGGCGCGTCGGCCTGGTTGCCGGACAGATCATAGGGCGTCATCGTCTCAGGCGCCCAGTCACCCTGGTACTCCTTGTAGTGGTAGTTGGAGCAGGCTCCGAGCAGGGCGGCCAGTGACAGGGCGACAACCGATTTGAGGCGGGACGACAGACGCATGGTTCTTCCTTGGTGAATACAGGCGCAAGGATAGCGGCTGCGCACCCTTAAAATCAAAACGCCATCATCCTCGTCGATCACGCACCGCGGTGTATGCTTCGCGCAAAGGTCCGCCCCTCCTGCCCCTGAAAAGGACATCGTCATGCGCCGCCTGGACTGGCTGAAACACCACATGGCCCACAGCGATACCCTCGCCCAATGGCTGCACCAACAGTTCCACTATGAATACGCGGACGTGCCGCTGGCCGACTGGCAACGCGAGTTCGCCG
This sequence comes from Mitsuaria sp. RG, assembly GCF_028369275.1. Classification (NCBI taxonomy): domain Bacteria; kingdom Pseudomonadati; phylum Pseudomonadota; class Betaproteobacteria; order Burkholderiales; family Sphaerotilaceae; genus Roseateles; species Mitsuaria sp. RG. The sequence goes on along the minus strand of NZ_JAQMYQ010000043.1, from coordinate 18,193 downwards.
AAGGCCAGCACAACGGGCAATGGCAATGCCTGGTCGCCCTGGACGGCGACCGCCTGCTGGGCAGTGCGGCCCTGGCCAGCGATGACCTGCCCGGGCGCCGCGACCTCGGTCCCTGGCTGGCCTGCGTGTTCGTCGCCCCAGAGGCGCGTGGGCAAGGCCTGGCGGAGCAACTGATCGAAGGTATCTGCGAGCATGCCCGCAGCAACGGAGTTGCCACGCTCTACCTGCATACCCACGACCAGGATGCGTATTACGCCAAGCGCGGCTGGACGCACATGGAACCGTTCGAGGCCTGGGGGCATAGCCATTGGTTGATGTGTCGCACGCTCTGACCAGCGCCGTCCTCAAGCCATGCGCCCTCCCCTGTGTAGGAGCGGCCTTGCGCCGCGAAAGGGCTGCAAGGCAGCCCCAGGATCTCAGCGCAGACGCATAATTCGCCGGGGCCGCTTTGCGGCCCTTTCGCGGCGCAAGGCCGCTCCTACAGAATTCGCGCATGGTTTACCCCACGCAAATGCCCCAGCAGGGAATTATTTAGCGCGCCGTTGTATCTGACCCTAGGTACAAGGCTGGCCAAACCATGGCCATGCCCCAAGCCTCAAGGACAACGGCCCATGAAATCACGCAGGAAACCCGTCAAGCCCATCGGTTTGAAGGACATCACCATCGTCGACGACGCCAAGATGCGCAAGGCCATCACCGCCGCCGCCCTGGGCAATGCCATGGAGTGGTTCGACTTCGGTGTCTACGGCTTCGTCGCCTATGCCCTGGGCAAGGTGTTCTTCCCCAACGCCAGCCCCGGCGTGCAGATGATCGCGGCCCTGGCCACCTTCTCCGTGCCGTTCCTGATCCGCCCGCTGGGCGGGCTGTTCTTCGGCGCCCTGGGCGACCGCTACGGACGCCAAAAGGTGCTGGCCGCGACCATCGTGATCATGTCGCTGAGCACCTTCGCCATCGGCCTGATCCCCTCCTACGCCAGCATCGGCATCTGGGCGCCGATCCTGCTGTTGCTGGCGAAGATGGCCCAGGGCTTCTCGGTGGGCGGCGAATACACCGGCGCGTCGATCTTTGTCGCCGAGTACGCCCCGGACCGCAAGCGCGGCTTTCTCGGCAGCTGGCTGGACTTCGGCTCGATCGCCGGCTTCGTCCTCGGCGCCGGGGTGGTGGTACTGATCTCGACGGTGCTCGGCGAGGAGCAGTTCCTCGAATGGGGCTGGCGCCTGCCGTTCTTCCTGGCCCTGCCGCTGGGCCTGATCGGCCTGTACCTGCGCCATGCACTGGAGGAAACCCCGGCGTTCCAGCAACACGTCGACAAGCTTGAGCAAGGCGACCGCGAAGGCCTGGCCAGCGGCCCGAAAGTATCGTTCAAGGAAGTCGCCACCCAGCACTGGCGCAGCCTCCTGACCTGCATCGGCGTGGTGATCGCCACCAACGTCACCTACTACATGCTGCTCACCTACATGCCCAGCTACCTCTCGCACAACCTGCACTACAGCGAGGACCACGGTGTGCTGATCATCATCGCGATCATGGTCGGCATGCTCTTCGTGCAGCCGATCATCGGCCTGCTCAGCGACAAGTGGGGACGCAAGCCGTTCATCATCATTGGCAGCGTCGGCCTGTTCCTGCTGGCGATCCCGGCGTTCATGCTGATCACCAGCGGCAAGCTGGCGGTGATCTTCGCCGGCCTGCTGATCCTCGCCGTGCTGCTGAACTTCTTCATCGGCGTGATGGCCTCGACCCTGCCGGCGATGTTCCCCACCCATATCCGCTACAGCGCCCTGGCCAGCGCCTTCAACATCTCGGTGCTGATCGCCGGCCTCACCCCGACCTTGGCCGCCTGGCTGGTGGAGACCACCGACAACCTGTACATGCCGGCCTACTACCTGATGGTCATCGCCGTGATCGGCCTGCTCACCGGCCTGACCATGAAGGAGACCGCCAACCGCCCGCTGCGCGGCGCCGCCCCGGCCGCCTCGGATATCGAGGAAGCCCGCGAGCTGCTGCAGGAGCACCACGACAACATCGAGCAGAAGATCGAGGACATCGACGCACAGATCGCCGAGCTCGAGGCCCGGCGCCAGACCCTCGCGCAACAGCATCCGCGCATCGATTGAGGCTACTTGCGCATTCCGCCGGATTGCTTGCCTGATCCTCTGAATCTGTGGGGTGTATCGGTTGCGCAATGGGCCCCTGTGCTAGCGTTTCTGGATTGGGGAACAGCGTATTCCCCGCTTCCACAACCGATGATCAGCAGGTGAGCCCATGGAACTACGAATCAACCAGCAGACCTACCAGGTCGAGGCTGACGCCGACACGCCCTTGCTCTGGGTGATCCGCGACGACCTGGGCCTGACCGGCACCAAGTATGGCTGCGGCCTGGCCCAGTGCGGCGCCTGCTCGGTGCTGGTGGACGGCAACGTGGTGCGCGCCTGCGTCACCCCGGTGGCCGGCGTGGTCGGCCGCGAGGTCACCACCATCGAGGCCATCGAAAACGACGCGGTTGGCAAGCGCGTGGTCGCCGCCTGGGTCGAGCACCAGGTGGCCCAGTGCGGCTACTGCCAGTCCGGCCAGGTGATGGCGGCCACCGCGCTGCTCAAGCACACGCCCAAGCCCAGCGCTGCGCAGATCGACGCGGCCATGGTCAACCTGTGCCGCTGCGGCACCTACAACGCCATCCATGCCGCCGTGCACGATCTCGCCGAAGGGGGTAAAGCCTGATGAGCACACGCATCGATACCCCCGAAGACTTGCTGAAACTGCCAGCAGGCGAAACCGTCAACCTGTCGCGCCGGCGCTTTTTGGTCGGCACCACCGTGGGCGCGCTGGTGCTCGGCTTCGGCCTGCCAGTGGGTGCACCACGCGTACAGGCCGCCAGCGCCACGGAGCGCGGTACCCAGGTGCCGGCTTTCCTGGAGCTGCGCCCGGACGGCAGCGTGCGTCTGCTCAGCCCATTCATGGAGGGTGGGCAAGGCGTCAACACCGCCATGGCGCAGATCGTCGGCGAGGAGCTGGACCTCGAGCCTGCCCGTTTCCTGGTCGAAAGCGCGCCCGCCGGCGAAGCCTACGTGGTCATGGAAAACGGCCTGCGCATCACCGGCGGCAGCATGTCGGTGCGCATGAGCTACCCGACCATGCGCCGCCTCGGCGCCCTGGCCCGGGCCATGCTGCTGCAAGCCGGCGCCCAGCAGCTGGGCGTGCCGGTGAGCGAGCTGACCACCGAGCCGGGCAAGGTGGTGCATGCCGCTTCGGGCCGTTCGCTCGGCTACGGTGAACTGGCCGAAACGGCCATGGACCTGCCGGTGCCGGACCCGGCCAGCGTCACCTTGCGCGACCCCAGCCAGTTCCGCTGGATCGGCAAGCCGGTGCAACGCCTCGACGCCTACGACAAGTCCACCGGCAAGGCCATCTACAGCATCGACATCAAGGTCGACGGCATGCTCCACGCCGCCGTGCAGCATGCGCCGCGCCTGGGCATGAGCGTCGGCGGACTGCGCAACGAGGAACAGGTCAAGGCCATGAAGGGCGTGCACTCGGTGCACCAGCTGCCCGGCGCGGTGGCCGTGGTCGCCGAACGCTGGTGGCACGCCAAGCGCGCGGTCGAAGCGCTGCAGGTGGACTGGAAGGAGGCGGCTGCCGACAGCCAGGTGCGGCCAATGCCCGCCGATTTTTCCACTGACGGCTGGCGCGACCACCTGGCCGCCCAGACCGGGCCGAGCCGCGACGAGGAAAACCAGGGCGACGTAGCTGGCGCCCTGGCCAGCGCCAAGACCACCGTCGAGGCCACCTACCACAACCAGTACCTCAACCATGCTCAGCTGGAACCGCCCTCCGCCACCGCCCGTTTCAACCCCGACGGCAGCCTGGAGGTGTGGCTGCCGAACCAGGCCCAGGACATGTTCCGCGACGACATCGCCAAGCGCACCGGCCTGGACCCTGCGCGGATCACCCTGCACTCGCCACTGCTCGGCGGCTTCTTCGGCCGCCACTTCCTGTACGACTCGGCCAACCCCTACCCGCAGGCCATCGCCCTGGCCAAGGCCGTGGGCCGGCCGGTGAAACTGATCTGGAGCCGCGAAGAGGAGTTCCTGCGCGATGCCATGCGCCCCATGGCTGTGGTCAAGTTCCGCGCCGGCCTGGACGACAAAGGCCTGCCGGTGGCCATCGAGGCGATCAGCGCCACCGAAGGTCCGACCGAGGCGCTCGCCGGCAAGCAGGGTGACAAGGTCGACCCCACCGCCCTCGAAGGGCTGTCGGGCAAGGCCTACGCCATCGCCAACAAGCGCATTGCGCAGATCTACGTCAAAGGCCCGGCCATGCTCGGCTACTGGCGCTCGGTGGGCAACTCGCTGAACGACTTCTTCTACGAGTCGTTCCTCGATGAACTGGCCGACAAGGGCGGCCATGACCCCTACGAGCTGCGCCTGCAACTGCTGCAGGGCAACCCTCGCCTGACCACACTGCTGCAGGCGGTGGCGGAATTGTCCGGCGGCTGGAAACGCGGCCCGTTCACCGCCGAGGACGGCAGCAAGCGCGCCCGTGGCGTGGCCATGGCCTCGCCGTTCGGCTCGGAGGCGGCGGTGATCGCCGAGGTATCGCTGGAGGGCGGCCAGGTCAGGGTGCACGACATCTGGCAGGCCATCGACCCAGGCAGCATCGTCAACCCGGCGATCATCGAAGCCCAGGTCAACGGCGCGGTGTCCCTCGGCCTGTCCCAGGTGCTGCTGGAGGAGGCGGTGTGGCTCAACGGCGTGCCACGGGCGCGCAACTACGACCTGTACCCGGTGCTGCCGCCGTCGCGCATGGCCCGGGTGCATGTGCGCATCGTCGAGAGCGGGGCGAAGATGGGCGGTATCGGTGAGCCACCGCTGCCGGCGGTGGCGCCCGCGGTGGCCAACGCCGTGGCGCAGCTCACCGGCCAGCGCGTGCGCAGCATGCCCCTGAGCCGCCATACCTTCAGCTGACACGACAAGGACAGCCCATGAACAACAGCCGATTCGCAAGAACCGCAGGCTGGCTGGCCTTGCCGTGCCTGGTCGCGGCAGGCCTGCTGGCCTGGTACGTCACCCGCGAGCCCGCCTCGCCCTTCAGCGCCACCGACAGCGCCGACGCCGCCCTGGTCAGCCGTGGCGAGTACGTCGCCCGGCTCAGCGACTGCGTGGCCTGCCACAGCCTGCCGGGCAAGGCACCGTTTGCCGGCGGCCTGGAAATGGCCACGCCGCTGGGCGCCATCCATGCCACCAATATCACCCCGGACCGCGAGCACGGCATCGGCGCCTACAGCCTGGCCGACTTCGACCGCGCGGTGCGCCAGGGCGTCGCGCCGGGTGGGCGACGGCTGTACCCGGCCATGCCCTACCCGTCCTACGTCAAGCTCAGCGACGACGATGTGCGGGCGCTCTATGCGTTCTTCATGAAGGGCGTGCAGCCGGCCGTCGAGGCCAATGTCCCCAGCGACATTCCCTGGCCGCTGAACCTGCGCTGGCCCATCGCCCTGTGGAACGGCCTGTTCGCGCCGACCAGCGCCTATGCGCAGAAGGCCGACCAGGACCCGCTGTGGAATCGCGGCGCCTACATCGTCCAGGGCCCCGGCCACTGCGGCAGTTGCCACACACCTCGGGGCCTGGCCTTCAACGAGAAGGCCCTGGACGAGAGCGGCGCACCGTTCCTCGCCGGCGCCCTGCTCGATGGCTGGTACGCGCCGAGCCTGCGCCAGGACCACAACACCGGACTCGGGCGCTGGAGCGAGCCGGAGATGGTGCAGTTCCTCAAGACCGGACGAAACAAGCACGCGGTGGTGTACGGCTCGATGAGCGAGGCGTTCAACAACTCCACGCAGTTCATGAGCGACGACGACCTGAACGCGATCGCCCGCTACCTCAAGTCGCTGCCCGGCGACCCGGGGCGTGACGGCGCACCCTGGCAGTATCAGGCGGTAGCCGCGGGGCCCGACACGCCGGGGGCGCATACCTACGCGACCCGCTGCGCCAGCTGCCATGGCCTGGACGGCAAGGGCCAGGCCGAGTGGATGCCGCCGCTGGCGGGCGCCACCTCGATGCTGGCCGCGGAAAATGCCTCGGCGATCAACATCACCCTCAACGGCTCGCAGCGCATCGTCGCCGCCGGGGTGCCGGATGCCTACCGCATGCCGGCGTTCCGCGAGCAGTTATCGGACCAGGAGATCGCCCAGGTGCTGAGCTTCGCCCGCAGTGCGTGGGGCAATCACGGCGGCGCGGTAGAGGCCAAGGCGGTGGGCGCGTTGCGCGGGCATACCGACCCGGCCAGTAGCAGCCCGATCATCCTGCATATGCGCTGAGCAGCGCTGTGGGAGCGGGTTCACCCGCGAAGCCGGTGACGCGGTGGATGGCACCGGCTCTGCCGGTGTTCGCGGGTAAACCCGCTCCCACAGGGATCGCGCCAGATTCTAAAAATTGAGCAAGACAGTTGCTCCCACAGGGATCGTGTCAGCTTTTAGACATTGAGCAAGACCGTTGCTCCCACAGGCACTCGGCAACACGAGGTTTCATACACCATGGAAAGCATCGACCTGCTGGTCCTGCGCACCACCCATGACTGGCTCCAGGCCGGCCACCGCGTGCTGCTCGCCACCGTCGCCCGCACCTGGGGCTCGTCGCCGCGTCCGGTCGGTTCGATGATGGCCCTGCGCAACGACGGTCGGGTGGTCGGCAGTGTATCCGGCGGTTGCATCGAGGACGACCTGATCCACCGCTACACCACCGCCTACGGCGGCCCCGGCCTGCCCGAAGGGGCACCCGAGGTGATCCGCTACGGCATCAGTGCCGACGACGCCCACCGCTTTGGCCTGCCGTGCGGCGGTACGCTGGAGCTGATCCTCGAGTTCATGCCCGCCGCCGCCTCGCTGCGACAACTGCTGGGGCAACTCGACAACGGCCAGCTGATGCGTCGCCAACTGACCCTGGCCGACGGCGCGGTCAACCTCGAACCCACCGCCACCCCGGAACAGTTCCGTTTCGACGGCCGGCAGATGACCAACACCCTCGGCCCCGGCTACCGCATGCTGCTGATCGGCGCCGGGGCGCTGGCCGAGTACCTGGCGACCATGGCCCTGTTCAACGGCTTCCGGGTGGCGGTGTGCGACCCTCGGCCCGAGCACATGGCCACTTGGTCGGTCGCCGGCGTCGAATACCTGAAGGGCATGCCGGACGATGTGGTACGCGACTTCAAGGCCGATCTGCGCACCTGCATCATCGCCGTCAGCCACGATCCCAAGCTCGACGACCTGGCGCTGCTAGAGGCCCTGCATGGTCCGGCATTCTACATCGGCGCCATCGGCTCGCGACGTAACAGCCAGCTGCGCCGCGAACGGCTGATCGAGCACTTCGGCGAAACCGAGCAGTCGCTCGAACGGCTGCATGGGCCCATTGGCATCTACATCGGCAGCAAGACCCCGGCGGAAATCGCGGTGAGCGTGATGGCCGAAGTGCTGGCGGCGAAGAACGCCGTGAGCTTGCCGGGGGCGGTGAGTGTGTCCAAGGCCAAGCGCGAGCGTGATCATCAACCTTTGTAGTGCCTGAACCGGCCTCATCGCGGGGCAAGTCGCATCGGCGCACCGCCGCTCCCACGACCGTCAGAGCGGCGCCAACGTGGGAGCGGCGGTGCGCCGATGCGACTTGCCCCGCGATGAGGCCAGCATTGGCCACACACCTGCCAACCAGTGTCTATGCTTCTTCTCGCATACACCCACCGGTATCGACCACAAGGAAGACAGGCCAATGACTGCCACCCTCGCACGCGCTGTTGCTTTCGCCTCGCTAGTGTCCGCCGCCAGCCTCACCGCCCACGCCGCCGAACTGCCCATCGCCAGCGAAGCGCTGGAAAGCCATGTCACCACTGAAGTGACCAGGATCGACCTGCCCAACCGCCAGGTCACGGTGAAGGGCCCCCACGACAAGGACGTGACCTTCCAGCTCACCGAACAGGCCAAGGCCCTGCCCAATCTCAAGGTGGGCGATCAGGTCGATATCAAAGTGACCCGTGCCATCGCCTATGTGCTCAACACCAATGTCGGCGGCGCTCCCAAGGCCTCCGAGGAATCGGGCACCATCCGCGCCACCAAGGACAACCCCAACCCGGGTGGCGAGGCGTTCCGTCAGGTCAAGGTCACCTCGCAGATCAAGAAGATCGACCTGAACACACACGAAGTCACCCTGCTGCCACCGGAAGGCAAGCTGCAGGTGGTCAAGGTCGAGGACCCCGAACTGCAGGCACGCATGAAGAATCTCAAGCTCGACCAGACCGTAGAAGCCATCTATACCGAAGTGCTGAGCGTGGAGACCTCACGCCCAGCCCAGTAAAACCTTTGGCCGGCCCGCGCATCGAACATCATGTGAGCCCTTCCCCCCCTTCAGGAGGTTTCCCATGGCGATGCGCCTGGCCGTGCCGTTTTGCTGCTGCCTCACCCTCGTGCTCATGGGCTGCACCAGCGCCCGCGATGAGCCGCCGCCCACCACGCAGCAGGTCGAACTGCAGCGCTACCAGGGCACCTGGTACGAACTGGCGCGCCTGCCGATGTTCTTCCAGCGCCACTGCGTGCAGTCCGAGGCCCATTACGGCCTGCGCGAGGACGGCCGTATCGACGTGACCAATCGCTGCCTGGAGCAGGACGGCCAGTGGAACGAAGCCCTAGGCGTCGCCGAGCCGCAGGTGGCCGGACGCACCGACAAGCTCTGGGTGCGCTTCGACAACTGGCTCAGCCGCCTGGCACCGAACCTGACAAAGGGCGAGTATTGGGTGCTCTACCACGACCCGGACTATCGCGTGGCACTGGTCGGCCACCCGAACCGCGAGTACCTGTGGCTGCTGTCGCGCTCAGCGACCGTCAGCGCCCAGACCCGAGAACAGCTGCTGGAGCTGGCACGCCAGCAGGGCTATCCCACCGACCAACTGATCTGGCGCCAACCAGCCCCCCGGTGACGGCCGCCATCCGCCCCTGTAAGGTGGGCCACCCGGCTCACCCGAAGGATTGCGTGCAATGATCACCTGCCACCTCAAGTACATCATCGACCCCTACCAGATCCCGGCCTTCGAGGCCTACGGCAAGCTGTGGATCGGCCTGGTCAACCGCATGGGCGGCACCCACCACGGCTACTTCCTGCCCAGCGAAGGCGCCAACAATGTTGCCTACGCCCTGTTCAGCTTCCCCAGCCTGGCCGCCTACGAACAGTACCGCACAGCCTCGGAAACCGATCCGGAGTGCATCGCCGCCTTCGCCCTGGCCAACGAGCAACGCTTCATCCTCAGCTACGAACGCAACTTCCTGCGGCCAGTGCTCGATTGACCTTCACAGGCCCGCGAAAAACCTGGTACGCATCACCGGCGTGCAGGCCCGGCGCAGGGTTTCAATAACGCGCTTTCGGCTGCCAACCCTGGAGGGTCTCGATGAAACTGTCCAAAGGCAGGCGCAGCGCAGGCCAGTCCTCCCTGTAGTGGTGTTCGATCACCACGGCGTCCTCTTCGAAGGCAACGTGGTAGGCGTTGCCGCTGTAGGCCTCCACCACTCGGTTGCGACGTGCGGCCAGGGCCTTCTCGAGCAAATGCTCAAGTGCCACGGCCGTCACCTCGTCGTCGAGAAACTGCTGCAGGCCTGGGGGGCGGGGATTGGACATGAGCAGGCTCCTTTGCCAGGGATACGGAAGAGCCGGGCATGATGCCCGGCCCTGGTGAGGGTGACGCAGGATCAGTAGTCAGGATAGGCGGTGGTCACCACCGTGCCAGCCCCATTCAGATATCCGACGATGTTGAACGATGCGCCAGGGTTGCCCGCCACGCAATGCGCCCCCGACGGCCCGCGGAACTCGTTGCCGTTCAGCGAGGTGCGGTTGTTGTAGGCATTCTGGATGGCCGCCACCACATTGGCTTGCGAGCAGCTGTCCGGGAACATGGTGGAGATGGACTTGCTCGCGGTCACGCCGTTCTGGGTGATGTTGAAGCTGCGCAGGACATAGATCCCGGCCGGCCCGACCGGCGTATTGGTGGTCGCCGCGGTGAAGGCCACGGTGGCGGGCAACTGTCCGCCAGGCCTGCTGTGGAAGCCCTTGGCCCGGTTGTTGGCCACCTCGCCGCAGAACACATGCTGTTGATTGACCGCCGGCACGCCGCCCGAATTGGGCTGTGGGCATGCCACGGCGGCCTGGGCGGACGCCACCGGCACCAGGCTGAACGCCAGGCTGCCGATGACCGCCAGCCCAGCCAACGCGACGCGTGCATGTGGGAACACGAAAGTCTTTTTCATCATGAAGCTCCTTTTTTACGGTGACAGGACGTTGTTGTCCTCGGGTTCCGCCGCTGCCGGCGAAAAGGGGGAATGGGATCAGCCGACCAGCAGCCACCTGGCCCGGGCGAGGTACGCGGCGCGGTCGTCCAGGCCGTTGAAACCGCCATTGACCCTGCGGGTAACCTCACGCAGGTCATCCTTGTCGGCCCAGTCGTTGAGCTTGCGGTTGGCCCAGAACCAGCCGGCGACGTCCACCGCCAGGGCCGGGTCGCTGCTGACCAGGGAGGGGTCGTCCTTGTTCTCGAAATCGCGCTTGCAGTACTGGCCGTACTGGCGGTAGTTGGCGCGACCGGTCAGCTGGATCAGCCCGCGCCCCTTGAAGCGCGGCCCGTCGCCCGGTTGCAGGTTGCCCAGGTCCTTGCGACCCTCGTAGGCACTCCCGCTGGCCAGCTCCTCGGTGTAACGCAGGCAGCCGCTCTCATGGGCGATCTGGGCAAGGAAGTGGGCGATGCGCAGCGGCGTGTCGATGCGGTAGCGGGTCAGCACGTCGAGCACCGGCTGGTGGAAGGCATCGATACGTGTGCCGCTGGCATTGATCAGCGCCAGCCACAATTTGGGCGCGACCAGCCCACCGGGCAGGCCCACGCGCAAGGCGGCCAGGGTCGCATCGCCCGGCGCCACCGGCTTGCCCTGCGGGCTGCCGATAAGCTGCTGGAAGTTGTCCAGCGCACTGCGCGTGCCGCCCCCCCACAGGCCATCGATGCCAAGCGCGCAGCTGAAGCCGCGTTGACCGCTGTTGAGGTTGAGCAGCAGCTGCAGGCTGCGCACATCGGCGGTGGCGTTGTTGCCGCCCGTCCCTACGGTGTTGGTGATGCACATGGTCAGCTCCTTTTTTCGGGCAAGCCGCTCCCCGTGGGGCAGCGGCCAGGCCGTGCCTTGATGGCGAAGCGAATGGATGTCGGTTGCTTGTGGCGGCTACCTGGCGGGCGGCACCAGGGTGGCGCTGTAGGCGAGCTTGTTGGCCTGGGTGAACAACTGGATCTGCAGGCCGTCACTGCCCTGGCGACTCTGCAGGTAGCCCAGGGTCAGCGGCCCGCAGCGGCCCGCCCCACCGCCTTTGAGGCTGTAGCTGCGCTCCGGCCCGTCTGCGCCGTTGAACTCCAGGGCGAAATCGCACGCCCATCCCGCGCCGAAGCGCACCTTGCCGGCGTTCTTGCCCAAGCCCGCGCCAGGATCGATGTTCAGCAGCACCGGCACGTTGGTGCCGTTGTCCTTGAATGTGCCCTGGTACTCGTCGGCCCACGCCGATCCCAGGCCGGCCAGTGCAAGGGCACCGGCCAGTGCGGTTGCCAGATGTCTCATGGTGACTCTCCTTGTTGGGTGATTCATGGGTTCAGAACGCCAGCACCAGCCCCGCCCACTTGGCGATGGCCAGGGCCAGGTCGGGCTGGATCGCCCCCAACGCCACCAGCGCCGACAATGCGGCCGCGCCGATGGCGCACAGCACGCGTTTGCCGGTGGACATCCGAGCCGGTTGGCCTGGTTTGTTCTTGAGAATCGTGCGCATGGTTCGGGTCTCCTGGGTTGAAAGCAGCAAACGCATCGAGCGCTCAGTCGGCCTGGCCATCACCGGGCCTCCCGTAGTGGCCGAACAGCTCGCCATCGAGGCAAACGACAATCGCCTCACCGGCATCGCCGGGCACGTTGATACTCAGCTCATGCAAGGTTTCATTGCGCCGTGGCGCGCGACCGACACGCAGCGCCAGACTCCCCGGCGCATCGCCGGGCTCGAGGGTGGCGGCCAGCACCACCTGCATCTCTGCGATCCGGATCCCCGGCCAGCGTTGCCCGGTGGCGTGCCGCGCGCACTGCACGGCGCCGCCCAGCGCGTGGACGAACTCTGCGAAGTGGTTCATCACGAGGCCTCCTGTTCGTCGGCCAGCCAGAACGGCCGACGGGCGAAGCCCACGTGGTAGATGAGTGACTGCAGCACCACCTGGTGCTCGCCGATGTTGAGCAGGTTGAAGGTTTTCTCGATGCCGACGATGCGCCCCTTGGGCGGTTCGCTGAGGCAGCGGTTGAGCAGCGCGGTCTGCGCCTGGATCAGCTCGTGCGACGTCAGCTTCTCCGGATCGGTGCTGCCGACGACGATGCGTTTCACATATCCCACGTCCGTTAGATCGAACATCACGGAACTCCTTTCCGGAAAAGTCTGACGGCCAACCCCTGGCTAGCGCTCACACGACCACAGGGCTGGCATTGGGCCGATCACCGCTTACTGCTGGGTGATGGCTTTGGGCGCGACCGACTGCGAGATCATGTCCAGCACCCGGGCCAGTCCTTCCGGCATACCGTCGTCGGCCGCGTGGACCTCGACGTGATACTTGGCCGACTGGTCGGTCGAACGGGTGTTCTCCTTGTGCGAGGACACCGAGCCGGAGATGTTGACCTTGGCGCTGAACGGCCCCCAGCCCACGCTGGCCTCGGCCGACATCGCCGCCTGGGCGTCGGTGGCTTCGCGCGATTGCTCGGAGTTCTTCACCTCCATGTCGAAGGTGATGTCGACCTTGTTGATCGACAGGTTCGGCACCTTGACCACCGCCAGCAGCGGGACTTCGAGCTCCACCCGTTCCATCGGGATGGTGCCGTCGTCGGGCTTGCTGGTGGACGGACGGTCGAAGCGGAAGCTGACCGTGCGTACATCGCCCACCGCGTTGGGGTCGGTCGGGTTGTTGGGGTCAGGCAGGAAGCCGATCACCTTGATGAAGTCGGCGGTGGCATTGGCCAGGCGGACCTGGGCGTCGCAAGCGGCTGTGAGAGGACCGCCGATCAGGTCGCCCATAGGCAGGCCGCGGAACTGGTCACCCATCGAGAAGTTAGCCATTTGTGTTTCTCCTAGATCAATTTATCGAGGTTTTGCAGCAGCCGAGCCATCCCCTCCGAAGGGGGCTGGGTTTCGACTTTGAGGGTGACGCGCGCCAGCGGCCCGCCTTCACCATTGCGGCGAACGCCCAGGTCGACGTTCAGAGCCTTGTGGGTCTCGCTCGGCCAGCCCGAGTCGTCATCACCGGCAGTCGCCGGGCCGACGTTCGCGGCCGAACCGTCATCGGCGTTCAGCCCTACCTCGAACGAGATTTCCATGTCCTTCACGGCCATCAGCCGCGCCCCCACCAGCGACAGCAGCGGGACCCGTACCACGCGCTCCTCGCCTTCCTTCGCCTCGGGCGAATGGGACGGCAGGCGCACATCGATGCTGACCGGCCGGTTGTCCTCGTCGAAGTACTGGCGCACGGTCGACACCTGGAAGCGCTGGATCTTGTCCTGCGCCTCGGCGACCGCGCCGGCGATGCTCTGGATGAGGTGATGGAGGGATTGATTCGCCACGACCGACGCTCCTTGTCTCATGCGGTGCCGATGCCGTCCGGGTGGCTTCGGTATGCCCCACGCGTTGCAGGGTTCAGGCCCTGACGACGGCACCGGGTTGGATGGATGGTTGGGTTTCCAGGTGAGCCCAGATTACGGATGGGCCTGGGGCGTGTCCGGGGGCGTGCGTCCCGGAAATCGGGTCAGCCGTCCCGAATCAATGACTGGCCAACTCGCGCAGCCAGCGCGCCATCGAGGGCGGCTCGCCGACTCGCGCATCCGGGCAGGCCAACTCGCCTCGCTGCAAGGCGGTACGCGCCGCGCGTGGAGACAGGCCGAAGGCCTTGCGGAACACCTTGCGCAAGTGCGCCTCATCGGTAAAACCATGGTCGTAGGCCAGGTCGCCGATGCGCCGCCCGGCATTGCCGGGCTCGCCCAACGCTTGCAGGTAGCGGCGCAGGCGCCGTTGCAGCAGGTAGTGGCGCACCCCGCCGAATCGCTCGAATGCCCGATACAACTGACTGCGCGAGGTACCCATGGCCTTGGCCAGCACCGTCGGGGTAAGGTCGTTGCGTTGCAGGTTGCGCTCGATGTAGCTGCGCGCCCGTCGGCCGAGGTCGCCCTGTGTGGGCGAGGCCCTGACCTGGCGGCAAGCTGCCGCGCTGATCAGGCAGGCACCGATCACTCCCACCAGCGGCTGGCCCAGGTGTAGCAATTGGTCCTGGGTCAGTTGCGGCGCGGCCGTGGCGAGCGACGACAGCAGGCTGGCGAGCAGGCGCCCCATCGGGCTCTCCCGTCCCAGGCGCAGGCCATGCAACTGCCATGTGGGGTGCGCCAGCGCGGTACGGGGTATCACCAGGCTCAGGCCTTCGCCGCCGGCCATGGCAAAAGCCGCCGGCTGTGTCAGGTCCAGCACCACCACATCCCGCGCCCGCACGCGCATGCCATTGCCAGCGGCCAGGCCACGTTGCAGCGGCAGGTGCAGCACATAGTGATCGAGGTCGCACCCGTCCAGACGGTGCGCGTCACGGCCATAGCGGGCGCCCTCCAGGTAACCACGGCACAACAAAAATCGCTGGCAATGAAAGACCTCGAGCGAGGCACTGAATGCATCGCCTGCCCTGGTCGCCGTGCTGAAGAGCACGTCGGCCGCCAGGCGCCAGGCACGCAAGTGCTCCGTTGTGATGTGCAGGAGGGGCAGTTGCGTGTCGCGGGGGGCGGTGCTGGTGCGCTCGGCTTGCGTTACGTGAATATCCATGTGTTTCGGCTCTTCTATCCATAGTCGAGCCGGAAAAGTGGTTCACTTCCGATTAGCCTGTAGCCTTTTGCCATTATTCGTGTCAGGTATCTGCCATCAACCTGTCGTCGAGAAACACGGCAATTTTCACAAAACAACACCTGCTCCCCGCGAAACAGATATTTTTTCTGTAACGAAAATGTAAAATTCGTTTTCGCATACCTATAACAAGTTGGGAGCTTCACATGTTTGCCTTCTTCCGCCCTGCCGCGCACCAGGCGCCGCTGCCCGACGAGCGCGTCGACAGCACCTATCGTCGCCTGCGCTGGCAAATCTTCGCCGGGATCTTTTTCGGCTATGCCGGCTACTACCTGCTGCGCAAGAACTTCTCCCTGGCCATGCCCTACCTGATCGAGGAAGAGGGCTACACCCGTGGCCAGCTGGGCGTGGCGATTTCCGCCATCGCCATCGCCTACGGCCTGTCCAAGTTCCTCATGGGCCTGGTCTCGGACCGCTCCAACCCGCGCTACTTCCTGCCCTTCGGCTTGCTGATCTCGGCCGGGGTGATGTTCATTTTCGGTTTCGCGCATTGGGCCACGTCCAGCGTGACGATCATGTTCGTGCTGCTGTTCATCAACGGCTGGGCCCAGGGCATGGGCTGGCCGCCGAGCGGGCGGACCATGGTGCACTGGTGGTCGCAGAAAGAGCGCGGTGGCGTGGTCTCGGTGTGGAACGTCGCCCACAACGTCGGCGGCGGCCTGATCGGCCCGCTGTTCCTGCTGGGCCTGGGCTGGACCAACGACTGGCACGCCGCCTTCTACGTGCCCGCCGCCGTGGCGGTGCTGGTGGCCGTGTTCGCCTTCGCCACCATGCGTGACACCCCGCAGTCGGTCGGCCTGCCGCCGGTCGAGCAGTACAAGAACGACTACCCGGAAGGCTACGACGAAAGCCACGAGCAGGAGTTCAGCGCCAAGCAGATCTTCGTCGAGTACGTGCTGCGCAACAAACTGCTGTGGTACATCGCCCTGGCCAACGTGTTCGTCTACCTGCTGCGCTACGGCGTGCTCGACTGGGCGCCGACCTACCTGAAGGAAGCCAAGCACTTCAGCGTCGACACCACCTCGTGGGCGTACTTCTTCTACGAGTGGGCCGGCATCCCCGGCACCCTGCTGTGCGGCTGGATGTCCGACAAGATCTTCCGCGGCAACCGCGGCCTGACCGGCATCGTGTTCATGGCCCTGGTGACCGTCGCCACCCTGGTGTACTGGCTCAACCCGCCGGGCAACCCGACCGTCGACATGATCGCGCTGTTCTCCATCGGCTTCCTGATCTACGGACCGGTGATGCTGATCGGCCTGCAGGCGCTGGAGCTGGCGCCGAAGAAAGCCGCCGGCACCGCGGCCGGCTTCACCGGCCTGTTCGGCTACCTGGGCGGCTCGGTCGCGGCCAGCGCGGCGATGGGCTACACCGTCGACCACTTCGGCTGGGACGGCGGCTTCGTGCTGCTGGTGAGCGCGTGCGTGCTGGCGATCGCGTTCATGGTGCCGACCCTTTGGCACACCAAGGCGGCAAGTGCCAGTCGCGAGGCGGTGGCCTGATAGCCAAACCCTGAATCGGCGGCGCCCGTTGTAACGGCGCCGCTGGTCTCACTCCCCGGGCGCATCCGGCGCCTGCGCCGGCGCGCTGTACCAGCGCTCGGGCGGCACCCACTTCTCCTGTGCCGGGTCGCCCAGGTAATGCGGCGACATGATCTGCACGCCGTATTCGTTGAACACATCCTGGATATTGGCGTGCAGCAAGCTCAGCAGCTCCGCCCGCGGCCTGGGCTCGCTCGGCACCGCCTGGGCGACCAGGCGGTATTCCGGGTAGAAGTCCGACAGCCCGGTCTGGAACACCTGCGGCCTGGGACTGGCGAGGATGCCGTCGGTGCGCCGCGCCGCCTCGGTCAGCATCGCCTCCACCTGGCGCCAGGGCGTGTCGTAACCAATGGTGACCACGGTATCGACGATATAGCCCGCCCCCTGTACCGCCCTTGAATAGTTGCGGGTCACGGAACCTGTGATCATCGAGTTGGGCAAGGTCAGCACTTCGCCCAGCCCGGTGCGGATGGTGGTGTTGAACATCCCCACCTCGGTCACCGTCCCCTCGTGCTCACCGACCCGCACGTACTCACCGGCCTTGAGCGTGCGCGAATAGGTGAGGATCAACCCCGCCGCCGCCTGGCCGACCACGCTGGAGGCGCCCAGGGAAATCATCAGGCCCAGTAGCACCGACAAGCCCTTGAACGCATCAGTGCCCGAGCCCGGCAGGTACGGGTAGGCCATCACCAGGGCGAACAGCCAGATGGCCAGGGAGGTCAGGCGCGTGGTCGGTTGCAGGGTCTCGCCGGTCAGCCAGGGCACGCTGCCGGGGCGCGCCAGGCGCTCCAGCAGGCGGCGACTGAAGCTGCTGATGCCACGGGCGATGAAGAAGATGGTGATCGCCACGGCGATGCCCGGGATGGCATGGACGATCCCGTCGAGCAGGTAGCGCAGCAGGTCGAGCAGGTGCAGGTTGAGGCTCTCGCCCCAGGGGCGGGTGTAGGGGAAGCGCGACAGCACGAAGCTCAGCCACTGGTAGCTGAACAGCGCCACCAGCAGCCAGTAGAACAGGCGCAGCAAGCGGTCGACCAGGGCATAGACGTACTGCATGTCGAACAACGGCAGTTGCCCCACCTTGAGCTGGTAGGCCCGGTTGCGCATCAGCCTGGGCAAGAGGCCAGTGAGCTTGCGCCGGGCAACATGAGTGGCCTTGAGCAGCGCGAGGTAGATCAGCGTGGCCAGCAGCGAGTAGCCCAGGGCCACGAACAGGAAATGCAGGCTGCGCGCCTCGCCGGTTTCGTCCACCACCTGGCGCAACACCATGGCGGCCTGCTCGGCGGCCGCCCGGGTATCGCCCGAGCCGCCCGGCAGGTCCTGCGGGGCGACGATGAAGGCGCGCCGGTCACCGATCAGGACCAGTTGGCTGTCCATCATCGGATCGACCCGCACCTGCAGCCCCTCGGCACCGCGCAGGGCCTCGTCGACCACCGCCCGGGCGCGCTGCGCACGCACTGTCGGGGGTTCGCCGAGCAGGCTGGCGTGGAAGGTGAAGACCGTGCGGTTGGCCACCGTCAACTGCGCCGCGACAGGTGCTGTGCCATCGGCGTCGTCGGCCATGGCGGCGGGGATCAGCGACAACAGCGACAACAGCAGGCAGTACAGGCATTTCATCAGGCAGCTCCCTGGCCTTGCGTGACCTATAGCACGCAAGCGTAGCTGCTCGTTGCGGGGGCTTCAGGCTGCCTGGTGTCCGCCGCAAGC
>NZ_JAQMYQ010000042.1:0-50292 GCF_028369275.1 Mitsuaria sp. RG | reverse complement strand
CCCCCCCCCCCCCCCCCCCCCCCCCCCCCCCCCCCCCCCGGCGGTATTCGCGTTGGAACACAAGTCTCGGGGCCGCTGCGCAGCCCTTTCGCGGCACAAGGCCGCTCCTACAGGGGGCGAGTCCAACTTCAGACCCGCTCGATGGCCAACGCCAGGCCCTGACCGACGCCCACGCACATGGTCGCCAACCCCTTGCGCCCACCGCTCCTCTCCAGCTGATGCAACGCCGTCAGCACCAGGCGCGCCCCGCTCATCCCCAGCGGGTGCCCCAGGGCGATCGCACCGCCGTTGGGATTGACCTGCGGCGCATCGTCCGCCAAGCCCAGCTCGCGCAGCACCGCCAGCCCCTGGCTGGCAAACGCCTCGTTGAGCTCGATGACATCGAAATCTGCCACCGCCACACCCAGCCGCTCGGTCAGCTTGCGCACCGCCGGCACCGGGCCGATACCCATCACCCGTGGCGCCACGCCGGCACTGGCCATGCCCAGCACCCGGGCGCGTGGCGTCAGGCCATGCTTTTTCACCGCCTCGGCCGAGGCCAGGATCAATGCAGCGGCGCCATCGTTGACGCCCGAGGCATTGCCTGCGGTAACCGTCTTGTCAGGGCCATTGACCGGTTTGAGCCTGTTCAGCGCCTCCAGCGTGGTGTCCGGGCGCAGATGCTCATCCTGCTCGACCACCGTCTCGCCTTTCTTGTGGGCGATACGCACCGGCACGATCTCTTCGGCGAAGTAACCGGCAGCCTGCGCGGCGGCGGCCTTCTGCTGGCTGCGCAGGGCAAAGACGTCCTGATCGGCGCGCGACACCTGGTAGTCGTCAGCGACGTTGTCGGCGGTCTCGGGCATCGAGTCCACGCCATGCTGCGCCTTCATCAACGGGTTGACGAAGCGCCAGCCGATGGTGGTGTCCTCGAGCTTCATATTGCGCGAGTAGCCGCTCTCGGCCTTGCCCATCACGAACGGCGCGCGGGACATCGACTCGACGCCACCGGCAATGGCCAGTTCCATCTCGCCACTGGCGATGGCACGAAAGGCGGTGCCGATGGCGTCCATGCCCGAAGCACACAGACGGTTGAGGGTCACGCCGGGAATGCTTTGCGGCAGGCCGGCCAACAGCAGCGCCATGCGCGCCACGTTGCGGTTGTCCTCGCCGGCCTGGTTGGCGCAACCAAGGAACACTTCGTCGAGCAGCCCCCACTGCACCTGCCGATTGCGCTCGACCAGCGCCTTGAGCGGCACCGCCGCCAGGTCGTCGGCGCGCACACTGGCCAAGGCGCCGCCGAAGCGGCCAATGGGGGTGCGGATGGCGTCGCAGATAAAGACGTCACGCATCAGGCTTCTCCTGCCGTCTGGCCATGGGCGGCGGCGGTGCGCGCTTCGAGGTCGCGCAGGGCGGACAGCTCGACATCGCTGGGTGCCGCAGTCTGCTGCACGTCGTCGGCGAAGCGGATCGCCCACCCGGTGGCGGCAACGATCTGCTCGCGGGTCACGCCCGGGTGGATCGATGTGACCACGAATTCATGGGTACCCGCTTCCGGCTCCAAGATGCACAGGTCGGTGATGATGCCGACCGGCCCCTCGCCGGGCAGGCCCAGGCGCTTGCGCGAGTCGCCGCCTTCGCCGTGGCCGACCGAGGTGATGAAGTCGAGCTTGTCGACGAAGGCGCGCGGCGACTGCTTGAGGATGATCAACACCTGCTTGGCGGAACCGGCGATCTCCGGTGCACCGCCGGCACCCGGCAGGCGAGTCTTCGGCGCGTGGTAGTCGCCGACCACCGTGGTGTTGATGTTGCCGAAGCGGTCGACCTGGGCCGCGCCGAGGAAGCCGACGTCGATGCGCCCGCCCTGCAGCCAGTAGCGGAAGATCTCGCCGGTCGGTACCACGGTGTCGGCGGTTTCGGCCAACTCGCCGTCACCGATGGACAGCGGCAGCACGCTAGGCTTGGCGCCGATCGGGCCGGACTCGTAGATCAGCACGACATCAGGCGACGAGGTCAGGCGTGCCAGGTTGGCGGCCTTGGACGGCAGGCCGATGCCGACGAAGCACACGGCACCGTTGCGCAGGCGACGGGCCGCCGCGACGGTCATCATTTCGGAAGTGGAGTAGCTCATTGCGCGGCCTCCGCGGTGCTGGCCAGCTTGGCCTGGAATTCGGTGAAGTCCCGGGTGCCATGGATAAAGGTATCGATCCAGGCGGTGAACGACTCGCGGTTGCGGGCGATCGGGTCCCAGGCCTGGTAGAAGCGGTTGTCGCGCTCGTAGTAGCCGTGGGCGTAGGACGGGTGGGCGCCGCCGGGCACCAGGCACACCGCGCTGAGCGCCCAGGTCGGCAGCACACAGGCATTCATCGGCGCATTCAGGTCATCGACGATCTCCTCGACGGTGACGATGCAGCGCTTGGCCGCCAGGGCCGCCTCCTTCTGCACGCCGAGGATGCCCCACAGCAGCACGTTGCCCTTGCGGTCGGCCTTCTGCGCATGGATCACGGTGACGTCCGGGCGCACCGACGGCACGGCGGCAAGCACCTCGCCGGTGAACGGGCAGGTGACGCTCTTGATCAGCGGGTTGACCTTCGGCAGGTCGGAGCCGGCGTAAGCCCGCAGCACCGCGAACGGCAGGCCGGAGGCGCCGGCGACATAGGCGTTGGCCAGGTCGGCGTGGCTGTGTTCCTCGATCTCGATGGCGTGCGGCCACTGCTTCTCCACCGCGTCGCGCAGGCGATGCAGCGAACCAACGCCGGGGTTGCCGCCCCAGGAGAAGATCAGCTTGCGCGCGCAGCCGGCACCGATCAGCTGGTCGTAGATCAGGTCCGGGGTCATGCGCACCAAGGTCAGGTCGCGCTTGCCCTGGCGGATGATCTCGTGACCGGCCGCCGTCGGAATCAGGTGGGTGAAGCCTTCGAGGGCGACGCTGTCGCCATCCTGGATGAACTGCTTCACGGCCTCGTGAAGCGAGAGGATTGCTGCCATTAGAGACTCCTGGTCAGGTCGAGTCGAGTCAGTGAGCAGCGGGCCATTGCGTCGCTGCGATGGGCCCAGATTACGGCGGCTGTCGGGATGGTAACAATCCGATAATCGCACTTTTGTGCGATTATCGAACCATTTGTTACTCTACTATCTAACGCGTACCTATCGCCTCAGGTCGCGTCGGCGTGGCTCACCAGCCCCTTCACCACTACGCCGATGGTGGCCAGCGCCGCTGGCACCAGCAACGCGGTCAGCACCTGCTCGAAGGTCCACCCCAGACCCAGCAGCGTCGCCCCGCTCCAGGCACCGAGAATCGCGCCGAAGCGACCGATCCCGAGCATCCACGATACCCCGGTGGCGCGCCCCTGGGTTGGGTAGAACCGCGCCGCCAACGACGGCATGGCCGATTGCGCGCCGTTCACGCACATGCCGGCGACCAGCACCAGCGTGGCCAGCAAGGTGATGTTGCCCAGGCTCTGCCCCACGGCATAGGCGAACACACCCGCCAGCAGGTAGAAGACGCCGATCACCTTGTGCGGGTTGAAGCGGTCCATCGCCCACCCCACGGCCACCGCGCTGAGCACGCCGCCGAACTGGAACAACGCGCCGATGAAGGCGGCCTGCTCCATGCTCGCGCCGCTGTCACGCATCAGGGTCGGCAGCCAGCTGGTCAGCAGGTAGACGATCACCAGGCCCATGAAATAGGTCAGCCACAGCAGCACGGTGCCCAGGCCATAGGTACCCGAGAAGATCACCGCGAACACGTTGCGCGCCGCCACCGCCTTCTGCTCCGGCACACTGAAGCTCGCGGCCTGTGCCACCAGCGCCGGAGCAATCGGCGCCAGGGTCCGGCGCACCTTCTCGGTGCCACGGTTGCGCACCACCAGGAACCGCGCCGACTCCGGCAGCCAGACCAGCAGCACCAGTGCCAGCAGCAACGGCAGCACCCCGCCGATCACCAGCAGGCTGTGCCAGCCGTAGGCCGGGATCAGCTTGGCCGAGATGAAACCGCCCCCGGCCATGCCCAGGTTGAAGCCACAGAACATGCTGGTCACCAGCAGCGACTTGAGCCGCTCCGGGGTGTACTCGGAGAGCAAGGTGGTGGCATTGGGCATGCCCGCCCCCAGGCCCAGGCCGGTCAGAAAGCGCAATACCAGCAGTTGCTCGACATTGGTCGCGTAGGCCGAGGCCAGGCTGAACCCGCCGAACACCAGCACCGCGCCCACCAGCACGCCCTTGCGCCCGAAGCGGTCGGCCAGCGGGCCGGAGCCGAGGGCGCCGAAGACCATGCCGATCAGCGCGGCGCTCATCACCGGGCCGAGACTGGCGCGGTCGATGCCCCACTCCTGGGACAGCGCCGGGGCAATGAAGCCCATGGCGGCGGTGTCCAGGCCATCGAGGAAGACGATCAGGAAGCACAGGATCACCACCCGCCATTGATAGCGCGACAGCGGTTGGTCGTTGATGAGGGACTGGACATCGAGGCAGTTGCCGACAGCGGATTGTGGCTTGTTCATTGTTGTTATCCGGGAGTTGGGCACAGGCAGGCTACCGCGCATCGCTGATGCGCAGGAACAGCAAACGGTGGATACGGCGAACTGGATCAGCCGGCGTGCAGCAGCACTGCGCGCGGGTGCGGCCGCGACAGCGAAGGGATGGTCTTCATGGGGATGCCCTCGGGCCTGTTGTTATTGTCCGGTCGGCGAAGCCGACTCGTGCGACAGACATTAATCAGCAGGCCTGGGCGGCGCAATTCGTCGGGAACGACACTGTGCGTTTATCGAACACAAAGCGCCCGGTTCCTGTGCGAGCAACTGTCATGTGCAAACTCCACTCCCACAAGTACTGCACAACGTCTGAGACAGTGGGAATCCCGTGGGAGCGGCTTCAGCCGCGAACACCGGCGAAGCAGGTGCCACAGGATTGTGCGCAGGAATGAGGAGCGTCTGTGCGGATCAGCCAAACAACTGGTGACACAGGTCCTGGCTGGCCGCCAGCAGGATCGGCAGGAAACGCTGCTCCAGTTCCCCACGGCTGACCCGACCGACATGGGTACTCACGTTCAACGCCGCCAGCACCTGCCCCGAGGCGTCATAGATCGGCACGGCAATCGAACGCAGGCCCTGCTCCAGTTCCTGATCAACCACGCACCAGCCCTGCTCGCGCACTTGCTGGATGCAGGCGAACAGCGATGCCGGATCGTGCAGGGTACGGCTGGTCCGCGCCTTGAGGTCCGCCCGCTCCAGATATTCGTGCAGGCTGGCGTCGTCCAGCGCCGCCAGCAGGATGCGGCCCATCGACGTGCAATAGGCCGGGAGCCGCCCACCGACCGACAGGTCGACCGAGATCAACCGCTCGACCGTGGCCGAGCGCGCTATATAAAGGATGTCGTCGCCCTCCAGCGTGGCCATGTTGGCCGCCTCGTGGAGCTGGTCGCTGATCCGGTCGAGGTAGGGCTGGGCCGATACCGCCAACGGCGTGGACGACAGGTAGGCATGGCCAAGGGTCAGCACCTTGGGCAACAGCGAATAGGTTCGCCCGTCGGTGGTCGCGTAGCCAAGCTTCATCAGCGTATGCAGACAACGCCGTACCGCCGCCCGGGGAATTTCCGTGCGGTGGCTGATCTGGGCAATGGTCAGGTGTCGCTTGCGCTCCTGGAACGCCTGGATCACCGCAAGGCCACGAGCCAGGGAGGTCATGAAATCCGGATCGCCGGTGAAGGCCTGGATGCGCTTGGCCGCGGACGCCACGATCGGCGGTGCCAGGGTGGGGCTGGTATTGCGCGCGGGCTCGTTCGCTGGCGGGCCGCTGGTTTCTTCGCTCATGGACATGCCTCAAAAAAATCGCTACCTCGTTCGATTATCGAACGAACGGCCGATAATCGCAATTGACCGCTGACACTTTTGCTTATACCTTTCCCCTGCCACATGTGGCTTCTTTGGAGAGACTGGTCAGGTACCCACCGTAGAAGTCCCAGGCAACGGCCTCGCCTCCCAGCGAGGCCGTTTTCATTTCCGACACCCATCGGCAAACTTGCCTACCACAACAACTTGAACTTTCAGCAGTCCGCTCGGACAAACCCTCTGTCCGCAAAGAATAACTTCAGGACTATTGTCAATGGCGGGTAAAGAACGATAGCCTTCGAATTGCCGATTGCTATAATCGGCTCATGTTGATTGTCTGCGCTGTATAACGGATCCAATCGACAAACTTTCGTTGCCTTCCTGACGCCTGCCCGCTGCCTGAGCAGTGGCTTGTCGTGTGGTGCGCCGCAGGTCGCCCTCCCACACTCTGTCCTTGCAGTGCAACGATGTGTTCGCGTTGCTGAATTTCCACATCCTGCGTGTGTATTTAGCGGCTGACGCCCAACTTCAACCTATTCAGGTATTACTGTGACGAAAGAAGAACTGCGCGCGGAACTCGAGCGCCAGGCCGAACGTTACAAGGATGTTTACGGTGGTGAAGTCACCACCTATGCCGCACAACCCGACCCGGAACGCAAACCCTGGCGTAAACGCGCCAGCATTCTCGACCAGGCCTTCGCCCAGGAAATCGAGAAGATCGAAAAGGAACTGCGCAGCGACGGCGAGTGAAGTCACACGATGTCATGGCGCCGCTATCGAGCAACGGTTGCGGCAAGGCATCCTGGGTGAAAATGCTCGATATGAAATGGAATCACACAAATTTCATACAAGCGTTTAAATTGCGGGCTCTCTACGAAAATCGTCTCAAATCGCTGATTTTTCTGAAATTTATCGATTTTTTACGACGTTTTTGCGCGAAAGCTCACCTGCGCCATGCAGGTGCGGGGTCGTCATTCCCCTGCCATCGGTCAGTGGCGGGTGCATCGATTGCCATGGTTTTCTGGCATAATCCGCCCCCCCTAAGACCGCCAGACAACCTTCATGATCGATTTATTCAGCGGACTGGATGCCTGGGTTATCGTGAGCCTGACGCTCGCTCTGACCTTCGTGCTCGCATTCGAGTTCATCAATGGCTTTCATGACACCGCCAACGCGGTAGCCACTGTCATCTATACCAAGGCCATGCCACCGCACCTGGCCGTGTTCTTCTCCGGTGTGTTCAACTTCCTCGGGGTTCTGCTCGGTGGTGTCGGGGTGGCCTATGCCATCGTCCACCTGCTGCCGGTCGAACTGCTGATCAATGTGAACACCGGCCACGGCCTGGCCATGGTCTTCTCGCTGCTGGCCGCGGCCATCACCTGGAACCTGGGCACCTGGTACTTCGGTATCCCGGCCTCCAGCTCGCACACCCTGATCGGCTCGATCCTCGGCGTCGGCCTGGCCAACGCCCTGATCAGCGACATTCCGCTGGGCGACGGCGTCAACTGGCAGAAGGCGATCGACATCGGCATGTCCCTGGTGCTCTCGCCCATGGCCGGCTTCGCTGTCGCCGCCCTGCTGCTGATCGGCCTGAAATGGTGGCGTCCGCTGTCGAAGATGCACAAGACCCCGGACCAGCGCCGCAAGCTCGACGACAAGAAGCACCCGCCGTTCTGGAACCGCCTGGTGCTGGTGATCTCGGCCATGGGCGTGAGCTTCGTGCACGGCTCCAACGATGGCCAGAAGGGCATCGGCCTGATCATGCTGGTGCTGATCGGCATCGTCCCGGCCAAGTTCGTCCTCGACCTGAACAGCACCACCTACCAGATCGAGCGCACCCGCGACGCCACCCTGCACCTGAGCCAGTTCTACCAGCGCAACGCCGCGACCCTGGGCGAGTTCCTGGCGCTGGGCAAGGCGCAGGCAAGCGATCTGCCGGAACAGTTCAGCTGCAATCCGCAACAGACCGAGCCGACCATCACCGCGCTGCAATCGTCGCTCGCCGGGGTGACCGACTACCGCGCCCTGAGCGCCGAGAAGCGCGTCGAAGTGCGTCGCTACCTGCTGTGCCTGGACGACACGGCGAAGAAGGTCGGCAAACTGCCGGGCCTGCAGGCCCGTGAAAAGGCCGACCTGGAGAAACTGCGCAAGGACCTGACAGCCACCACCGAGTACGCACCATTCTGGGTGATCGTCGCCGTCGCCCTGGCCCTGGGCCTGGGCACCATGGTCGGCTGGAAGCGCGTGGTGCTGACCGTTGGCGAGAAGATCGGCAAGCAGGGCATGACCTATGCCCAGGGCATGTCGGCACAGATCACCGCGGCCTGCGCCATCGGCATGGCCAACGTGTTCAGCCTGCCGGTGTCCACCACCCACGTGCTGTCGTCAGGTGTCGCCGGTACCATGGTCGCCAACAAGAGCGGCCTGCAGGGCGGCACCGTGAAGACCATCCTGCTGGCCTGGGTGCTCACCCTGCCGGCAACGATGGGCCTGGCCGCCGGCCTGTTCTGGCTAGCCACCAAGGCCATTGGCTGAGTGGTACGGCAATAGAAGAAGGCGCCCTCGGGCGCCTTTTTCGTGGGTATTTCTTCGCGGGTAAACCCGCTCCCACAGGGCAGTGGGATATCCCTGTGGGAGCGGGTTTACCCGCGAAGAGGTCGGTACAGGAAACTCAACGCTTCCTGCCCCCCAACAACGACCCCATCAACCCACGCACCAGCTGCCGCCCCAATTGGTTGGCCGCCTGGCGCACCGCCGACTTGATGGCCTGCCCCGCCGCGCTCTGCAGGAACTCACCGGCCTTGTCGGCGAAGCTGTCCTCATCGGCCTTGGCCTGGGGCGCCGGCTCCACCGGCTCGCCCTTGCGCTGGGTAAGCATTTCATAGGCCGACTCACGGTCCACCGGCTTGTCATAGCGCCCGGCCAGCGGCGATGCCGCGATCAGGGCCTGCCGCTCGACTGCGCTCAACGGCCCGATCCGCGACTGTGGTGGCGCGATCAGCACCCGCTGGACCATGGCCGGCGTGCCCTTCTCTTCCAACGTCCCGACCAGCGCCTCACCAATGCCCAGTTCGGTCAACACCGCCAGGCTGTCGAACGCCGGATTGGGGCGGAAACCATCGGCCACGGCGCGCAGCGACTTCTGCTCCTTGGCGGTGAATGCCCGCAAGCCATGCTGGATGCGCAGCCCGAGCTGGGCCAGCACCGCATCCGGCAGGTCGCCTGGTGACTGGGTGACGAAATATACCCCCACACCCTTGGAGCGGATCAGCCGCACCACCTGCTCCAGACGGTCCTGCAACGCCTTGGGCGTGCCGTTGAACAGCAGGTGCGCTTCGTCGAAGAACAGCGCCAGCACCGGCTTGTCGGCATCGCCACGCTCCGGCAGTTGCTCGAACAGTTCGGCCAGCAGCCACAGCAGGAAGGTTGCATAGACCTTGGGCGCGTCATGCACCAGGCGGCTGGCATCGAGCAGATGGATACGCCCGCGACCATCGCCTTCGGGGCGCAGCAGGTCCTCCAGTTGCAGCGCCGGCTCGCCGAACAGCGCCTCGGCGCCCTGCTGCTCCAGGGTCGCCAGGCGGCGCAGCAAGGCCTGCGTGGAGGCGCTGGTCATCAAGGCGCTGTCCTCGCCCAGCAGCTGGGGATTGTCCTTCAGGTGCGCGAGCAGAGCCTTGAGGTCTTTCAGGTCGAGCAGCAGCAGGCCTTCGCGGTCAGCCACCTTGAACGCCGCATACAAGGCGGCCTGCTGGCTGTCGGTGAGCTCCAGCAGATTGCCCAGCAGCAACGGTCCCATTTCGCTCAGGGTGGTGCGCAAGGGATGCCCCGATTGCCCCGCGATATCCCAAAGACTTACCGGATAAGCCTGGGGCTTGTGGTTCAGCCAGGGCATGCCGGCGATCCGCTCGGCCACCTTGCCCTGGGGCGCCCCGGCCGCGCCGAGGCCGCACAGGTCGCCCTTCACATCCGCGGCGAATACCGCGACCCCGGCATCGCTGAACAGCTCGGCCAGGTGTTGCAGGGTGACCGTCTTGCCGGTGCCGGTTGCCCCGGCCACCAGGCCATGCCGGTTGGCCAGGCGCATGGACTGGAATACCGGCTGACCATCAGGACCCGCTCCTACTACCATTCGTAAGGAATCTGACATCTTCTTTCATCCCCTGCTCAAGTTCCGCCGCGTGACAGCCGATATTTCAAAATGATTCTACCCAGAAAGACAGTAACAACCCGAAAAGGACCCACGGGAATTGTTGCACTGTTTTCCAGCCGTGCTTTGTGCGAACGACCCGATAAAAAACCTTAGCGGACACGATCACGTTATGAATAAAAGCCTTCGTTTCAGCCACAAGATTCTTCTGGCGGCATCACTGATCGTGATACTCGCCTTCAGCCTATTCACCCTGTACAACGATTACCTCCAGCGTAACGCCATTCGCGAAGACCTGGAGAACTACCTGGCTGAGATGGGCGAGTCCACCTCCACCAATATCCGCAACCTGTTCGAAGGGCGCATCAAGCTGGTCGAGAACGTCGCCCAGAACATTGCCCAGTACCCACAGAACACCGGCACCCTGCTGGGCCAGAACGCGCTGACCTCGAGCTTCCAGACCATCTACCTGGGCCAGCCCGACGGCACCTTCACCGTGCGCCCGGACACCAAGATGCCTGACGGCTACGACCCGCGCGTGCGCCCCTGGTACAAGGACGGCCTGAACGCCAACGGCCCGATCCTCACCGAACCCTACATTGACATGGCCACCAACGAGCTGGTCATCTCGATCATCAGCACCGCCTCGCGTTCGGTCGGCGTGGTCGGCGGCGACCTGGCCCTGGACGGCCTGGTGCAGATCATCAACTCGCTGAACTTCGGCGGCATGGGCTACGCCTTCCTGGTCAACGACCAGGGCAAGATCCTGGTGCACCCGGACAAGAACCTGGTGATGAAGACGCTGTCGGACCTGTTCCCGCAGAACACGCCGAGGCTGTCCAGCAACCTGACCGAAGTGACGCTCAACGGCGAAACCCGCCTGCTGACCTTCACTCCGGTCAAGGGCCTGCCTTCGGCCAACTGGTACATCGGCCTGTCGGTGGACAAGGACAAGGCCTTCTCGATGCTCAGCACCTTCCGCACTTCGGCGGTGATCGCCACGCTGGTGGCAGTGGTGATCATCATCGCCCTGCTCGGCCTGCTGATCCGCGTGCTGATGCAGCCGCTGCACACCATGACCCGCGCCATGTCGAACATCGCCGAGGGTGAAGGCGACCTGACCCGCCGCCTGGAAATCCACAACCACGACGAGTTCGGTATCCTCGGTACCGCCTTCAACCGCTTCGTCGAGCGCATCCACGGTTCGATCCGCGAAGTGTCCTCGGCCACCGAGCAGGTCAACGAAGTGGCACTGCGGGTGATCAGCGCCTCGAACTCGTCGATGAGCAACTCCGACGAGCAGTCCAACCGCACCAACAGTGTCGCCGCCGCAATCAACCAGCTCGGCGCCGCTGCCCAGGAGATTGCCGGCAACGCCGCCCAGGCCTCGCAGCATGCCAGCTCGGCGCGGCTGCTGGCCGAGGAAGGCCAGCAGGTGGTGCAGCGCAACATCGATGCGATGAACCGCCTGTCGGACCTGATCGTCACCTCCAGCGAGCATATCGAGACGCTGAACAACAAGACCGTCAACATCGGCCAGATCCTCGAGGTGATCACCAGCATTTCCCAGCAGACCAACCTGCTTGCCCTCAACGCCGCCATCGAGGCCGCCCGCGCCGGTGAGGCCGGGCGTGGCTTCGCCGTGGTCGCCGACGAGGTGCGCAACCTGGCGCACCGCACCCAGGAGTCGGCGCAGCAGGTACAGAAGATGATCGAGGAGCTGCAGGTCGGCGCCCGCGAGTCGGTCGACACCATGGGCCAGAGCCAGCGCCACAGCCAGGACAGCATGGACATCGCCAACCAGGCCGGCGAACGCCTGGGCAGCGTCACCCAGCGCATCGGCGAGATCGACGGCATGAACCAGTCGGTGGCCACCGCCACCGAAGAGCAGACCGCCGTGGTCGACTCGATCAACATGGACATCAACGAGATCAACATGCTCAACCAGGAAGGCGTCGAGAACCTGCAGGCCACCCTGCGCGCCTGCTCGGACCTCGAACAGCAGGCCGGTCGCCTCAAGCAACTGGTCGGCAGCTTCCGCATCTGACCTGAGCAAACGCGTCGCCTGATTCGCGGGCAAGCCCGCTCCCACAGGATCTCTGCCGGCCCTGTGGGAGCGGGCTTGCCCGCGAAGGGCGCAACGCCATTCACCCGTACTCCACCCTCGGCGATCGAACAAACTATCCTTCAGGTAGGTCAACCCTCAGGCGCGTCATCGCCGGATCATTACCGCCGAATGACACACCCGAGGACGATCCCGGAGGGATGCTGATCGTGCACATCGCCGACATCACCATGTTCTACGCCCCGGCCAGCGGCGGCGTGCGGACCTATCTTGATGCCAAACACCGCCGCCTCGACGCCATGCCCGGCGTTCGCCACAGCCTGTTGATTCCCGGTGCCAATGCCAGCCAGGTCGACGGTGTCTACCACGTGCCTGCCCCGCCCCTGCCCTTCGGCAACGGCTACCGCTTCCCGGTGCGCCTGGCGCCCTGGTGCAAGGAACTGCGCCGCCTGCAGCCCGACCTGATCGAGGTCGGCGACCCCTACCTCACCGCCTGGGCGGCCCTTGAAGCGCGGCGCAAGCTCGATGTCCCGGTAATAGGCTTCTATCACTCCGACCTGCCCTTGCTGGTGAGCAATCGCATGGGCAACTGGTTCACCCCCAATGTCGAGGCCTATGTCAGCAAGCTATACGGGCATTTCGACCGGGTCCTGGCACCCAGCCAGGTGATGGCCGACAAGCTGCGCCGGCTGGGCGTGGAGAACGTGCACGTGCAGCGCCTGGGCGTGGACCTGGCGCTGTTCAACCCAGAAAGGTACGACCCCGGCCTGCGCGCCGAGCTGGGCATCGCCGATACCAGCCGCCTGCTGGTGTTCGCCGGCCGCGGCTCACGGGAAAAGAACCTGCCGGTGCTGCTCGATTGCATGCACGCACTCGGCCAGCCCTACCACCTGCTGCTGGTGGGCTCGAACATGCCGGCCAGCGTGCCGGACAACGTCAGCGTGATCGACCACTTCCGCCCGCCCCAGGAGGTCGCCCGGCTGCTGGCCAGTGCCGACCTGCTGGTGCACGCCGGCGACCAGGAAACCTTCGGCCTGGTGATCCTCGAAGCCATGGCCAGCGCCACGCCCGTGGTGGCCGTGCGCGCCGGCGCATTCAGCGAAATCGTCGACGAACGCTGCGGCCGCCTGTGTCCGCCCAACAATGGCCAGGCCATGGCCGAAGCCGTGCGCGAGGTCTTCGACAACGGTGTGCGCGAGCTCGGCCGCCACGCCCGTCACCACGTGGAGCGCCACTACAGCTGGGACAGCGTCGTCAACGGTCTGCTCCAGCATTACCAGGCAGTGCTCGGCCACCCGCTGCCGGTGCGCGCCCATGGCTGAGGGCCGAGCCGACACGCGCAGCCTGATGCTGGTGCTGCACGATATCTCGCCCGAAACCTGGCCGGACTACCAGCCCTTCGTCCAGGCCATCGACGAACTCGGTGGCGTGCCGATGACTTGGCTGGTGGTACCGGATTTCCACCATCGCAACCCGCTGACCCGTTCACCCACCTTCTGCCGCCTGCTCGAGCGGCGCCTGGCCCAGGGCGACGAGCTGGCCCTGCATGGCTACTACCACGCCGACGATGGCCCGCCACCGCGCGGACCGGGCGAATATTTCATGCGCCGGATCTATACCCACGAGGGCGAGTTCCATGGGCTGGACCAGGCAGACGCCCTGCTGCGCCTGCAAGCCGGGCTGGCAGTGTTCAAACGACAGGGCTGGCCGGTGGCAGGCTTCGTCGCCCCCGCCTGGCTGATGAGCGAAGGCACCCGCCAGGCTTTGCGACAGTTGCCACTGCGCTATACCAGCTCTCCACGTCACTTGTAC
The DNA here is from genome assembly GCF_028369275.1 of Mitsuaria sp. RG. Lineage (NCBI taxonomy): Bacteria > Pseudomonadati > Pseudomonadota > Betaproteobacteria > Burkholderiales > Sphaerotilaceae > Roseateles > Mitsuaria sp. RG. The sequence continues at coordinate 36,461 of NZ_JAQMYQ010000042.1, read as the reverse complement.
CGGCTGCCGGACTTCACCGCCTTCGATGCCCCAGGACTGGTGTGGAGCGCCCGCAGCGCCTGGCGCCGCGGCCTGTCGAGGGTGGTCAGCGACTGGCAATGCCGCCGCTGGCGCGAAGCCGACACCCTGCGCCTGGGCCTGCACCCGGTCGACATGCGCCACGCCAGCGCACGCAATTACTGGCTCGACACCCTGCACCAGTTGCTGGCCCAAGGCCGTGAGCCACTGACCAAGTCGGCCTGGCTGGCGCGCCAGGCCGCCCCATGAAGCGCCTGGGCTGGCTGGCCCTGGCACTGCTGCTGGCGGGGCTGGTACCCGCCCTGTTCGGCGGCAGCGACCTGCTCCCGCGCCTGCGCGCCTTCGAACCCGGGTTGCTGCTGCTGTTGCTGGCCATGATCCTGCTGTGCTGGATTCTCAATGCCGCCCGTCTGCGCCTGCTGCTGGGTGACCAGGGCGCACGGGTGGGACGGATGCACAGCCTGGGCGTGGTGATGGCTACCGAGTTTGCCATCTGCACCACGCCGGGCGGCAGCGGTGGCCCGTTGACCCTGATGACACTGCTGGCCCGCGAGCGCATCGCGCCATCGCGCAGTGGCGCGGTGTTCGCCATGGACCAGTTGAATGACCTGCTGTTCTTCTTCTGCGCGATGCTGTCGATTGCCGCCTACGCCCTGTTCCACCACCTTGGCCACAGCCAGGCGCAGATGCTGCTGGGCAGCGCCCTGCTGCTGTGTGCCACACTTGCGGGGATCTTCCTGCTGCTTCGCTATCGACGCCGGGTGATGCGTGGCAACGGCCGGTTGTTGCATCGCCTGGGCATGGCGCCAGCACGCCGACGACGCTGGGCACGCAAGCTGCTGCGCTTTGTCCATGCCCTGGCCGATACCTGGCGCATGCCCCGGCGTACGCTGGCGCTGGTGTTCATCCTCACCTGCGCGCACTGGTGCCTGCGCTACAGCGTGCTATATCTGGCATTGCGGGGGTTGGGGGTGGACCTGGGGTGGATTGCCAGTTTCCTGGTGCAGATGCTCTCGCTCAGTGCCGGGCAGTTCAGCCTGTTGCCGGGCGGTGCCGGCGCGGCGGAGCTGACCTCGGCGACCTTGCTGTCACCACTGGTGGGCAGTTCGACGGCGGCAGCGGCGATCCTGATCTGGCGCGCGGTTACCTATTACTTCTATCTGCTGGCGGGTGGGCCGGTGCTCCTGTACCTGCTGGCACATCCGCGACTGGAGCGTCGTCGCCAGACGGGTTGAGGCGCCCCCAAAGCTCGGCGGCACCGGGAAACTCGGTGCCGTCCTCATCGCTCAACGCCTCGGGGTCGAAGCGAGCCAGGCAGCCTTCGCCCAAGGTGGGTGGCGCCGAGGCGCCGGCCTTGTCACGCGGGTCTGCCATGCCAGGGCCCTCGACTCAGTTGAACACCACGGTCTTGTTGCCGTGCACCAGCACGCGGTCTTCCAGGTGGTAGCGCAGGCCACGGGCCAGGACCATCTTCTCCACGTCACGGCCGAAGCGCACCATGTCCTCGATGCTGTCGGCGTGGCTGACACGCACCACGTCCTGCTCGATGATCGGGCCGGCGTCCAGCTCCTCGGTCACGTAGTGGCAGGTCGCGCCGATCAGCTTCACGCCGCGCAGCGCCGCCTGGTGGTACGGCTTGGCCCCCACGAACGACGGCAGGAAGCTGTGGTGGATATTGATGACTTTTTCAGCGTATGCCTGGCACAGCTGCGGCGGCAGGATCTGCATGTAGCGCGCCAGCACCACGGCGTCGGCGCCGTACTCGGCGACCAGGCGCGAGACCTCGGCGAATGCCGGCTGCTTGTCCTTCGGATCGACCGGCACATGGTGGAACGGAATGCCATGCCACTCGACCATGCTGCGCAGGTCATTGTGGTTGGAGATCACGCAGGGAATCTCGCAGTCCAGCTCGTCGGTGTGCCAGCGGTGCAGCAGGTCGGCCAGGCAGTGCGACTCACGGCTGGCCATCAGCACCACGCGCTTCTTCTGCGCCGAGTCGGTGATCCGCCAGGTCATGGAGAACTCTTCGGCGATCGGGGCGAACGCCTCGCGGAAAGCCTCGATACCGAACGGCAGGGACTCGGCGCGGATCTCATGGCGCATGAAGAACCAACCGCTCTGCTCGTCGGAGTGGTGGCTGGCTTCGTTGATCCAGCCATTGTAGAGGGCCAGGAAATTACTGACTTTTGCCACGATGCCGACGCGGTCGGGGCAGGCAATCACCAGTCGATAGGTGCGCATGAGGGAGACTCCAGAACTTCGCAAAGGCGCATATTCTAGCGACCTGCCGGGAAAAACGCAGTAAGCATCTACCCCCCCGCGCCACCTGGCTCAAGGACCCAGTCGTACAGCCCTATTCCCTTCTTCCCAAGGGGAAATAGCCAGCGCCCCAGACAAATTGTAAATTTTTCTTAACCTAATGACTGCGCAGTCAGTGCCTACTATTAAATGCGTGATCAATATTAATTTGTTTACTTGAGAGTTTCGCCTGTCTATTATTGCCCCCACTGTCTCTCTCTGAACATGCATTAAGGAACACATCATGTCCCTGATCAACGAATACCGCGCCACCGAAGAAGCCATCAAGGAACTTCAAGCCCGCCTGGCCAACCTGTCGCAAGACGGCAAGCTGCAAAAAGAACTGGAGTTCGAAAAGAAACTGCGCGAGCTGATGGCCGAAAACGGCAAGTCGCTGCGTGACGTGATCGCCCTGCTCGATCCGGAAAGCAAGCTGAGCAAAGCCCCGCGCGGCGCAGTCAAGACCACCGGCACCAAGCGTGCACGCAAGGTCAAGCAATACAAGAACCCGCACAACGGCGAGGTTATTGAAACCAAAGGTGGCAACCACAAGACCCTGAAAGAGTGGAAAGCCAAGTGGGGCGGCGACGTCGTTGAAAGCTGGGCCACCCTGCTGGACTGATTCGCTTATCAGGCGCATTGGTTTCAACATGAAAAACGCCGGCACTTGCCGGCGTTTTTTGTTTATCTGCACATTTCAAAGCTGGTACTGCACTTTCAGTTGCCGGACATGGGCTTGCCAGGCCTCCAGCACCTGCCGTCCCGCTTCGCTGGCATCGGCCCAACTGCTCTGGCATGCCTGCTCGAAGTCCGCCACGGTATTAGGCGCACCGTAAGTAGGATCTGTAAGACGCTGCTGACAGAACGCATGCCAACGTGCGCGGTCTTGTTCATCAAGGGTGTCGGAAAAGTTTCTCGCGCGATAGCGGAACAGCAGTTCAGGCAGCCGCGGATCATCGAACATCCATTGTCCATGCGCCAATTGCGCCGGATCCACACGCCGTACTTGTTCGCTCAGGCGCTTGTCGCGATCGCCAAGAAAACCGTCATACAACTGTTGCTCCGGGTCTTCGCTGGGGGCAAAGCCTTCTTCCTGATAAATGATGTCCAGCTTGTCTCCCCAAACGGCCTGCTGGTTGGCCAACTGCTCCGCCTGTACCTGCAATGCCGACAACTCGAGCCCCAGGCGCTGTTGGTCGGCCGGGCGCAATACCGACAGTGGCGCCAATACCGGGCAGCGATTGATATGCACCAACTTCAGCGGTACCGGTAGTTCGCCCTGGGCCATGTCTTCGTGCCGCGTATACAGGCGCTGGCGCAATGCCTCTGCACTTTCATGGAGCAGCGGCGAAGCATCTTGTTGCAAGTCGCAGACAATCAGCGCGTTGCGGTTGCGCGGATGCCAGGCCAAAGGCAGTACCACGCCGATATAGTTGCGCTGAGCCGAGAAACGCCCGGATACATGAACCAGCGGTTGCAACAGCCGAACCTGTTCCATGACCTTGTGCTTGCTGCGCAACTGGAACAACCAGTCATACAACCGCGGCTGTTTCTCGCGGATCAAGCGGGCCAGGGCAATGGTCGCCCGCACGTCGGAAAGCGCCTCGTGGGCATGGCCGTGGTCGATGCCATTGGCCTTGCTCAGCAGTTCCAGGCGCAGGCTGGTACGCCCGTCCTGCTGTGGCCAGACGATCCCCTCGGGGCGCAGCGCATAAGCGGTGCGGACCACGTCAATCAGGTCCCAGCGGCTGTTGCCACCCTGCCATTCCCGGGCGTAGGGGTCGAAGAAGTTGCGGTAGAGGCTGTAGCGGGTAACCTCATCGTCGAAACGCAAGGTGTTGTAGCCCGCGCCGCAGGTGCCGGGGCGCGCCAGCTGATCATGCACCCGGGTCATGAATTCGGCTTCGCACAGCCCCTGGTCGGCCAGTTGCCGGGGAGTGATGCCGGTCACCAGGCAGGCCGCGGGGTGCGGCAGGATATCGTCCGAGGGGCGGCAGTAGAGGCTGATAGGTGCCTCGATCTCGTTGAGGTCGAGGTCGGTGCGCACGCCGGCCACCTGCAGCGGGCGGTCGCTGCGCGGAGTGATGCCGGTGGTTTCGTAGTCGTGCCAGAAAATGCTGGAGCTCACGGGGTCTTCCTGTATCGAGGTCGACCAGAGTCTAACGGCACGTGGGAGGGCTGGGCCAGCCTCAGGCGGAGGCGTTCATGGGCCTGAAGCTGAAGAAGTCGCGCAGGGAGCGAACGAATTCATCGTATTCCTGCGGTGCCTGCAGCAGCATGAAGCCGGCATCGAAATGCCCCGGCGTCTCATCCTCGCGGCACCACAGGCAGCTGGCGGTCAGGTTGATGAACTGCAGCCCGCCGCCGGCGAGGGGCACCCGTAGCTGCAGTTCGAAGTCCGGCCCCACCAGCACCGGCAACTGGCTGATCAGCATCAGGCCGTCTTCCGAGGCGTTGCCCAGATAGCCGATCTGCTGGTCGGTGCAGCGGTTGAACACCTTGAGCACGCAAGGCAGCTGATGACGTTGTATGTGTCGCTCGATAAACATGATCGCAGTGAAATCCTGTACCCGGGGCCAGGAAGACAAGGTACTGGCGATGAACGTTACGACTCTCTAACAGATTAGCCCAGTCCGACGGACGGACTACATGAAATCATCGACACATTGGGATTAACGCCAAGGTGTAGTGTTCACGGGACTCGCCACCGTCGCCTCGCTGCCGCGCAGGTGCCCGAGCTTTTCCAGCGTCTGCAGGCGGGCCTGGGCGCGGTAGGCGTACTCGTTGCGCGGGTACTGCTGGATCAGGTACTGGTAGGTCTGCGCCGCGTCGACGAAGAGCTTCTGCCGCTCCAGGCACTGGCCACGCAGCAGCGACACCTCCGGGTGGATGAACGGTCGGGCGCGGCTGGTGCGGTCGACCTGCGACAGCTCCAGCATGACTTTCGCGCAATCGCCACGGTCGTAGGCGCGATAGGCATTGTTCAAGTGGTGGTCCATGGACCAGCGGGTGCAGCCGACGACACTGGCCGCCATGGTCAAAACGATCAGGGTGCGCATGGAAATTCTCCTTTGATGGGCAGTGTATCGGCCTTTCACGGCAAATCTTCACCGCCATTTGCAAGCATACCCGTACCGTTCAAACGCAACCCTGCTTCGTGTGCGGGTAGTGCAACGGAACAATGACTACAGCGCAATTGAGGAGTAGCCTTTCGCTGCGCTTCACTATAGGAGTCTGTGCATGACCATCCGCCGTACCAAAATCGTCGCCACCCTTGGCCCCGCCAGCAATTCGCCGGAAGTGATCGAACAGCTGATCCTCGCCGGCCTGGACGTGGCACGCCTGAACTTCTCCCACGGCACCCCGGACGAGCACAAGGCCCGCGCCCGCCTGATCCGTGACATCGCCGCCAAGAACGGCCGCCATGTCGCGCTGCTGGGCGACTTGCAGGGTCCGAAGATCCGCATCGCCAAATTCGCCAACAAGCGCATCGAACTGAAAGTCGGTGACAAGTTCACCTTCTCCACCGCCCACCCGCTGACCGAAGGCAACCAGGATATCGTCGGCATCGACTACCCCGACCTGGTCAAGGACTGCGGCGTCGGTGACGAACTGCTGCTCGACGACGGCCGCGTGGTCATGCGCGTCGAAACCGCCACCGCCGATGCCCTGCACTGCGTGGTGATCATCGGTGGCCCGCTGTCCGACCACAAAGGCATCAACCGCAAGGGTGGCGGCCTGACCGCGCCGGCCCTGACCGAAAAAGACAAGGCCGACATCAAGCTGGCCGCGGAAATGGACCTGGACTACCTGGCCGTATCGTTCCCGCGTGACGCCAGCGACATGGAATACGCGCGCAAGCTGCGTGACGAAGCCGGCGGCAGCGCCTGGCTGGTGGCCAAGATCGAACGCGCCGAAGCCGTGGCCGATGACGAGACCCTCGACCAGCTGATCCTCGCTTCCGACGCCGTCATGGTCGCCCGTGGCGACCTGGGCGTGGAAATCGGCGACGCCGAGCTGATCGCCATCCAGAAGAAGATCATCCAGCACGCCCGCCGCAACAACAAGGCAGTGATCGTGGCGACCCAGATGATGGAGTCGATGATCCAGAACCCGATGCCGACCCGCGCCGAAGTGTCCGACGTGGCCAACGCCGTGCTCGACAACACCGACGCGGTGATGCTGTCGGCCGAAAGCGCCGCCGGCAGCTACCCGATCGAAGCCGTACAGGCCATGGCCCGTATCTGCTCGGGCGCCGAGAAGCACCCGACCAGCCAGAAGTCCAGCCACCGCCTGCACACCACCTTCGAGCGCTGCGACGAGTCCATCGCCCTGGCGGCGATGTACACCGCCAACCACTTCCCCGGCGTCAAGGCGATCATTGCCCTCACCGAAAGTGGCTACACCCCGCTGATCATGTCGCGCCTGCGTTCGCACGTGCCGATCTTCGCCCTGTCGCCGCACCGCGCCACCCAGGCCCGTGCCAACATGTTCCGCGGCGTCTACCCGATTGCCTTCGACCCGGCCTCGCTGCCGGCCGACAAGGTGAGCCAGGCGGCGGTCGACGAGCTGCTCAAGCGCGGCCTGGTCGAACAAGGTGACTGGGTGATCCTGACCAAGGGCGACAGCTACCACACCATCGGTGGCACCAATGGCATGAAGATCCTGCACGTGGGTGATCCGCTGGTTGGTTGATCCCTCGGCAGTCCCTATCGCGGGGCAAGCCCGCTCCCACGCCGATCCCCTCGGCACTTGTGGGAGCGGGCTTGCCCCGCGATGCTTTTCAGCCCTCAAACATGCTCGGTAAATACGTCCGCAAATATCTGACTACGTGGCACCCCAGCAATGAACAGCCGTCGGGCAAAGCGCTCCACGCTCCCAGGCGACCCGCACACCAGCGCCATGGTCTGACGCGACATCAGTTTCAACCCAGCCAGCGCTTCATCCAGCTGCGCCGCCAACACCCATTCGACCGTCACTCCGTCCAGCGCCTGTAACGACTGCGCCAGATAGTGCCCCTCAGCGGTGTGTGCCACGTGCAGCACCCGAATTTCCCCCTGGTGCCCCTGTCGCAACGCCTCGCGCAGGATGCCCCACAACGGTGCCAGCCCGGTGCCCGCCGCCAGCAGCCAGAGCGGCCGCGCCTGCCAGTCCGGGTCATAGTGCAACGCACCGCCGCGCAGTTCGCCGAGCCTCAGCACATCCCCCAGGCGAAGCTGCCTTGCCTGGTCGCAGAACGCTCCGGGACGGTGGCAATCCAGGTGAAACTCGAGGAAGTCGTCCTCGCCCGGCAGGCTCGCCAGCGAATAGGGCCGCGCAACGCTGCCGCTCCACAACACCAGGTGTTGCCCGGCCTGGTAGCGCAATGGCCGCTCCGGTTGCAGCCTCAGGCGCAGCACATCGGCGAACCAGTCCAGGCCGATCACCGTGGCCGGCAGGCCATCGTTTCGGGGGTCGAACAGCGCCACCCGCAAGTCACTGGCGACCGCGCACTGGCAGGCCAGGCGCCAGCCCTGCTCACGCTTGTCCGCCGCCAATGCCTCGGGTTTCGCGTCGGTGGGGACACCCTCCAGGCAGCGCACCAGGCAGGCGTGGCAGCTACCGGCGCGGCAGCTGTAGGGCACGGTGCAACCGGCGTCGTTGAGCGCATCGAGCAGGTTGCTGCCGGCCGGCACCGCCCAGCGGCGCTCGCCCACGCAAACTTCTGGCATGTCAGTTCATCTCCAAGTACAAGCGATTGGGGCCGCTCTGCGGCCCTTCGCGGGTAAACCCGCTCCCACAGGGGAAATGCATGGCCCTGTGGGAGCGGGTTTACCCGCGAAGGGCCGCAAGGCAGCCCCGGTCAACATTACGCTGATCTCATTGAACTGCATTGCAACGCTCACGTCATCAGCAAAAAGGATGCCCTTTCCCTGCCGACCTTGGTCCAGACCACGTGCAGGTGTTTCCGAAGGCGCGGCACGGTATACTGCCGCGCCTTTTTGTGCCGGCCCGACCAGCCGGCGCCTTGCCAGGCGTTCCTGACATACAGGTGTGCATTGTCGGAATGCCTTTTCGAATGTTCCCGTCTTTAAGAGGAGCGCGCTGCATGACCGTGATCAAGCAAGACGACCTGATTCAGAGCGTCGCCGACGCCCTGCAATTCATCTCGTACTACCACCCCGTCGACTTCATCCAGGCGATGCACGAAGCCTACCTGCGTGAAGAGTCGCCAGCCGCGCGTGACTCGATCGCCCAGATCCTGATCAACTCGCGCATGTGCGCCACCGGCCACCGCCCGATCTGCCAGGACACCGGTATCGTCACCGTATTCATCCGCGTCGGCATGGACGTACGCTGGGACGGCGCCACCCTGAGCGTCGACGACATGATCAACGAAGGTGTGCGCCGCGCCTACAACCTGCCCGAGAACGTCCTGCGCGCCTCGATCCTGGCCGACCCGGCCGGTGCCCGCAAGAACACCAAGGACAACACCCCGGCCGTGATCCACTACTCGATCGTCCCTGGCGACAAGGTCGAGGTCGATGTCGCAGCCAAGGGCGGCGGCTCGGAGAACAAGTCGAAGATGGCCATGCTCAACCCGTCCGACTCGATCGTCGACTGGGTGCTCAAGACTGTCCCGACCATGGGCGCCGGCTGGTGCCCGCCTGGCATGCTCGGCATCGGCATCGGCGGCACCGCCGAAAAGGCCGCGGTCATGGCCAAGGAAGTGTTGATGGAATCCATCGACATCCATGAGCTGAAGGCCCGTGGCCCGCAGAACCGCCTCGAGGAAATCCGCCTGGAGCTGTTCGACAAGGTCAACCAGCTGGGCATCGGCGCCCAGGGCCTGGGCGGCCTGACCACCGTGCTCGACGTCAAGATCATGGACTATCCGACCCACGCCGCGTCGCTGCCGGTGTGCATGATCCCCAACTGCGCCGCCACCCGTCACGCCCACTTCGTGCTCGACGGTTCCGGCCCGGCCGAGCTGGAAGCGCCGTCGCTGGACGCCTACCCGGAAATCGTCTGGGAAGCCGGCCCGAGCGCCCGTCGCGTCAACCTCGACGACATCACCCCGGAAGAAGTCGCCAGCTGGAAGCCGGGCGAGACCATCCTGCTCAACGGCAAGATGCTCACCGGTCGCGACGCCGCGCACAAGCGCATGGTCGAGATGCTCAACCGCGGCGAAGAGCTGCCGGTCGACCTCAAGGGCCGCTTCATCTACTACGTCGGCCCGGTCGATCCGGTCGGTGACGAAGTGGTAGGCCCGGCCGGTCCGACCACCGCCACCCGCATGGACAAGTTCACCCGCCAGATCCTCGAACAGACCGGCCTGCTGGGCATGATCGGCAAGTCCGAGCGTGGCCCGACCGCCATCGAGGCGATCAAGGACAACAAGGCCGTGTACCTGATGGCCGTCGGCGGCGCCGCCTACCTGGTGGCCCAGGCCATCCGCAAGTCGAAGGTCCTGGCCTTCGCCGAACTGGGCATGGAAGCGATCTACGAGTTCGACGTGAAGGACATGCCGGTCACCGTCGCGGTGGACAGCAAGGGCGAGTCGGTGCACATCACCGGTCCCGCGCTGTGGCAGGGCAAGATCGCCGAGAGCCTGGCGGTTGAAGTAAAGTAAGCCTCCTGCTGTAACAGCGGCGGCCCCATCGCGGGGCAAGCCCGCTCCCACGCTGACGTGTGGGGGCCGGGCTTGTCCCTCGATGGGGCCGTTGTCGTTTCACAGTCCTCGATTGTCAAGCAGGCAGCGCCTTGAGCCAGAACGACATGATCTTCGCCGACTGCGCCTGCTCGTCGAGGTCCCGCCAACGGTAGGCGGTACGCAGCGACGGCTCATGCAGAAAGCCGCGGTTGCGCCAGAAGCCCTGCAATGGCTTGTAGTCCGCCGGACGCCGTGGGTGTCCGGAGGGGCGCTCCACCGCACAGAACGCGCAGCAGTCGAACTCGGCCAGCTTGTGCGCATAGGACTCGCGCTCGATGAAAAAGCGCACGCCAAGGCCCTGTCCACGGTACGCCGGCAAAAGCACCGACTCGCCGAAGTAGTAGACCGAGGCCGGGTCGCGCCCCTGGGCGAGGAACGGTTGCTGCAACTCGGGATCGACATCCACCAGCGGCAGGCCGGTGGCGGCGCCCACCACCTGGTCGCCGTCCAGCGCCAGTACCACCAGGCTGCGGCCGGACTCGGCGTAGCTGGCCAGGTAATCGGCCTGGTGGCTCAGGGAGCTGTCCAGGAGATAGGGAAACTCGCGAAACAGCGTCAGACGCAGGTGCGCGAGATCATCGATGTAAGGCGCGATGGCGGCGCCATGGAGCAAGCGGATTTCCATGCGGGGCGGTCGTCCTGTCGATGGCTATGACTGAGGTCCACCCTAGCACCCACCCTGCCCTGCGGCCTTTCCCCTGCGCGACAGGTATTTCTCCATGACCGCTACAAATGCTCGATCCCTGTAGGAGCGGCCTCGTGCCGCGAATGTGCCGCAAAGCGGCCCCGGCGATCTTTGCATGCACGCTGAAATCCTGGGGCCGCTTTGCGGCCCATTCGCGGCACGAGGCCGCTCCTACAGTTCAGCGTGTCAGTCAGGAGATACGGGTGCCCAGCACTTTCAAGAACGCCGCCAGCCACGCCGGATGCGCAGGCCAGGCCGGTGCCGTCACCAGGTTACCGTCCACGTGGGCCTGGTCCACCGCGATATCGATGAACCGCCCACCCGCCAGCCGTACCTCGGGTGCACAGGCGGGATACGCGCTGCACTCACGCCCTTCGAGCACACCTGCCGCCGCCAGCAACTGGGCCCCATGGCACACCGCCGCGATCGGCTTACCAGCCTGGTCGAAGGCCTTGACCAGCTCCAGCACCCTGTCGTTCAGGCGCAGGTATTCCGGGGCGCGGCCACCGGGAATCAGCAACGCGTCGTAGCTTTCGGCGCGCACCTGGACGAAGTCGTAGTTCAGGGCGAAATTGTGTCCCGGCTTCTCGCTGTAGGTCTGCTCGCCCTCGAAATCGTGGATCGCCGTGCGCACCGTCTGCCCGGCAATCTTCTCCGGGCACACGGCATGGACGGTATGGCCGACCATGGCCAGGGCCTGGAATGGCACCATGACCTCGTAGTCCTCGACGTAATCGCCCACCAGCATGAGAATCTTCTTCGCCGTCATCGCATCCACTCCTTCGGTTGTCTGGGAACAGTCCCTGCACGATAGTCCGCTTTGCCAGAAGGCGATATACGACGCTAGTTTCGGCGATCCAACAGGTTGGCCACCACCCGGTCGAGCCAGCCCCACAGGCGCTGCTGCACCCGCCGCCACAACGGCCGCGCATGCCAGCGCGCCAGATCGACTTCCAGGCTCTGGGCGAAGTCGCGCTCGAAGCTGGCGGCCACCGCGGCAGTCAGCGGCGGGTCGAGGGCCTCGACGTTGGCTTCGAGGTTGAAGCGCAGGTTCCAGTGATCGAAATTGCACGACCCCACGCTGACCCAGTCATCCACCAGCACTATCTTCAGGTGCAGGAAGCACGGCTGGTACTCGAAGATCCGTACCCCGGCGCGCAGCAGTCGCGGATAGTAGCGGTGCCCGGCATAGCGCACCGCCGGATGATCGGTGCGCGGGCCGGTCAACAGCAGTCGCACATCGAGGCCCTTCTGCGCAGCGCGGCGCAGGGAGCGGCGCACGCTGAAGGTCGGTAGAAAGTAAGGCGTGGCCAGCCAGATACGGCGCTGGCCGCTGTTCAGGGCGCGCACCAGCGCATGCAGGATGTCCTTGTGCTGGCGGGCGTCGGCGTAGGCCACCCGACCCATGCCCTGGCCCTGAGCCGGGACCTGGGGCAGGCGCGGCAGGCCGAAGCCCTCGGGCGGACGCCAGGCGGTGCGGCGCTGGTTGGCGTGCCACTGGCGATCGAACAACAGCTGCCAGTCAGTGACGATCGGCCCCTGCATGCGCACCATCACCTCATGCCATTCGCTGGCCTCCTCGCCCGGCGTCCAGAATTCATCGGTGACCCCGGTGCCGCCGACCACCGCCAGCCGCTCATCCACCAGCAGCAGCTTGCGATGATCACGATAGAGGTTGCGCAAACCCCGGCGCCAGCGCAGGCGGTTGTACCAGCGCAGGTAGACGCCCGCCGCCAGCAGACGCTCGCGCAGGGCCGTGGGGAAGGCCAGCGAGCCGTAGTCGTCGAACAGGCAGCGCACGCGCACGCCGCGTCGCGCCGCCTGCTCCAGGGCCTCGACCACCGCTTCGGCGCAGGCGCCGCCCTCGACCAGGTACAGCTCCAGGTCGACCTGGAACTCGGCGCGCACGATCGCCAGCAGCATGCGCGGAAAGAACTCGGGGCCGTCGATCAGCAGTTCGAACTGGTTGCCATCCCGCCAGGGGAAGACCGGCCCCGGCATGTCAGCGGGCAGTGAAGATCAGCACCGCGCTCACCGGCACCGAGGGATTGATCGACTTGAGCCCGGCCAGCTTGCGCAGGTTTTCCAGACCCGGCAGCAAGCCGAAGTCAGAGGCGCGCAGGATCAGCGGCTCGAGGGTCACCACCTGGAATCGTCGCTCGTCCAGGCGCGTGGCCAGCAGCAGGGTGTTGTAGCTGCGGGTCTGGCCATGCAGGGTGACGCTGACCGGCAGGCGCAGCTCCAGCTGCGCGCCATTGGCCAGGTCGTTGATCGGACGCAGGTCGATCTGCGCCTGTACCGTGGCCTCGGGGAACTGCTCGAAGGCGAACAGGTTGTCGCGCATGCGCTCGTCGCGCAGCGGGATACCGCTGCTGATCGAGTCCATCTCGATGCTCACTTCGGCCGCGCCCTTGCGGTCGACCTTGCCGTGCAGCACCAGGAATCGGTTGACCTCGGAGATATTGCCGTTCTTGCCGGTGACGAAGGACAGGCGCGAGGACTCGCCGTCCAGGTGCCAGTTGGCGTGAGCGGGCAGGCACAGGGCGAGCAGGAGGGCGGGCAGCAGGCGGGACGGCTTGAACATGTGAAATCCTGTAAATCAAGGCCGTCAACCTTACCCGCACGGTCTCACGGCAGCAAGCGGCAGCCCTCGCGCACTCCCTGCCAGGCGGCCTGGTTACGCCGCCCCAGGCCTTCGGCGGTGACCAGGCGCCGGGCGCCGTCCTCCTCCAGCAGGCTCAAGGGCAGGTACTGCTGTACATAGCCTCGGCAGTAGGTTTGCGCGAAGCCCATGACGAAGCGGCACGAACAATACTCCTTCGCCGAATAGGCCGAGAGAATGCCCGGGAAGTCCGCCAGCGCCCGGCGCTCATGCCAGGCCCAGGCCAACCCGGCCAGCAACAGCACGAGCACGACCCGCTTCATGCGCCCTCCCCGGCCACGGCGGCCAGCACCCGCTTGAGCAGTTCGTTGTGGCTGAAGCTGGCGTCGCGGTCATCGGCGTAGCGCACGATCACCAGCTTGCGCGAGGGCAGCACATAGAGCGCCTGGCCCCAATGGCCGAGCGCGGCGAAGGTGTCCGCTGGCGCATCCGGCCACGGCGCCGACTGCCCGGGCAGCGGCTGGTTGAGCCACCAATGACCGCCGGGGTTGGCTTCGCCCGGCACCGGCTGGGCGGCGCTGAACAGGGTGCGGTTGAACGCCACCCAATCAGCTGGTAGCAACTGGCCCTCGCGCCAGCGTCCGTCGCGCTGCATCAGCAGGCCGATGCGCGCCAGGTCGCGGGCATCGAGATAGAGATAGGAAGAACCGACATAGGTACCCGCGCCATCCCGCTCCCAGACCGCGCTGTCGATCCCCAGCGGGGTGAACAGGGCCTGCCAGGGGTAGTCGGCATAGCCCGCGGGGTCGAGCATGCCGCGCAGGCTGGCGGCGAGCAGGTTGCTGTCGCCGCTGGAATAGGCGAAATGCGTGCCGGGCGCACTGGCGGCGGGCATTGCCGCCGTGTAGGCCGCCATGTCGGTGCGGCCACGGGTATAGAGCATGGCCACCACCGACGACTTCAAGGGTGCAAATTCGTAGTCCTCTTGCCAGGCCAGGCCACTGGCCCAGTGCAACAGGTCGGCCAGGCGCAGCCCGGGATGCTGCTGCAGGGCCGGGTAGTAGCGCACGGCCGGTTCGTCGAGTTTGAAGCGCCCCTCACCGTAGGCCACGCCCATGACCGTGGCCAGCACGCTCTTGCTGACTGACCAGGTCAGGTGCGGTGTGTCGGCACGGGTTGGCTCAACGTAGCGCTCGTGGAGAATACGACCATCGCGAATGATCAACAGTGCGTCGGTACGAATGCCGCCGCGTTCGGCAGCGCGTGGCGCGAAGGCGTAGGAGTCGACGGCTTGCCAGTCGATGACAGCGTTATCGACTGGCCACTGCGCTGTGGGCCAGTCTTCGGCCAAGGCCGGGCCTGCGGTCATGGCCAGGGCAAGCAATAGTGCCTTCATGGGGAGCAACCTGCAGAGGGCTGCTGTGCGCCCATCGCGGGGCAAGCCCGCTCCCACAGGTCCCGCGATCGGGCGCACGGCGGCCCAGGTTCAAAGGTGCCCCCAATTTCTCAGGCTTTCATGACAATCCGGCGGCACTCCAGGCCTTGGCCAGGCGCTTGTCACGGGCCGCGCCAGCCAGCGCCAGCAGGCCCTGGTCGCGCAGCCACAATTGCGCCCAGTGCTCGGGCCCTGCGGCCAACGCCTGGTCGATCTCGCTCCGCAAGCCCTGGAACTGGGCAAACAGGCCACCCAGCAGCAAGTGGCAGGCCACGCTGTCCGGGCATTGCCGGCTGCCCTCGGCACAACCGGCCAGCAGCGCGATCAACCGCAGCCGCAGGTCCTGCGGCCAGGCGCATTCCTGGGCGACGCCATGCAGCCAGGCCACCAGCGCGGCGAGCACATAAAGGTCTTCAAGGGAACGGAACGGTTTGACGTAGGCGTCCCAGCCATCGCCGGCAAGCAACTCGCACGCGGCCTCCTTGAGCTGCAGCCGGCCATGGCCGACTTCGGGCATCAACGGCAGGGTCGGCAAGGCCTCGAGGCTGACACCCGGCTCCCCCGGATAGACCACCGCCAGTTGCAACCGCGGCGCCTCGCCCGGCCCTTCATGGCGCGCCGCCACCAACAGCCATTCAGCGTCCAGCCCGGCGGTGACGAAGTCCTTGCTGCCGGTCAGGCGCAAACCATCGAGGCGGGTGTGCATGTCCGCCGGGCGCACGCTGCGCCGCTCGGTGGCGCACAACGCCCCCAGGCTGGCGGGGGCGCTGGGCCAGAGCACGCGCAGCGCCGCCTGGTAACCGAGCAGGAAGGCCAGGCCCGGCGTGGCCATGGCCCGCCCGCCCAGCACCGCCAGCTCGAACGGCGCGACGGCGCCCAGGCGTTCAAGCACCGCCGCATAGGTTTCGCCCAAGGTCGCCGCCAGTGGGTGGCGCAAGGGGTCGTTGAGTCGTTGCAACCAGGCCATCGCAAGCTCCTTGTAGGGGTGTCACGCAAGCATCACCAAAGATTCACAGGGGTGACACCGGGCGTACCTAGGCTGACTTTGCACAACAAAGCCGACCGGCCGCAACCCTTTGGCTGGCTTATGGAGACTCGCAATGACTCGGATCGCTCGCTCTGGCGACAACAGCACTGAACGCCGTCTGCAAGCCGAACGCCTGGTCGGCGCCGCGGCCCTGCAGGAAGCACAGGCCCTGCGTTTCAAGGTGTTCAGCGCCGAATTCAAGGCCAAGCTCAAGGGCGCCGAACACGGCCTGGACATGGACGACTACGACATCCACTGCCGCCACATCGGCGTGCGCGACCTGGCCACCGGCCAACTGGTCGCCACCACCCGCCTGCTCGACCACCAGGCCGCCAGCAGCCTGGGCCGCTTCTACAGCGAAGAAGAATTCAGCCTGCACGGGCTGTTGCAGCTGCAGGGCCCGATCCTCGAACTGGGCCGCACCTGCGTCGACCCGGCCTACCGCAACGGCGGCACCATCGCCGTGCTCTGGAGCGAGCTGGCCGAAGTGCTCAACGAAGGCCGCTACAGCTACCTGATGGGCTGCGCCAGCATCCCCATGCAGGACGGCGGCGTACAAGCCCACGCGATCATGCAGCGCCTGCGCGAACGCTACCTGTGCACCGAACACCTGCGCGCCGAACCGAAGAACCCGTTGCCCAGCCTGCCGTTGCCGAACAACGTCATCGCCGAGATGCCGCCGCTGCTCAAGGCCTATATGCGCCTGGGCGCGAAGATCTGCGGCGAGCCTTGCTGGGACGAGGACTTCCAGGTCGCCGACGTGTTCATCCTGCTCAAGCGCGACGACCTCTGCCCGCGCTACGCCCGTCACTTCAAGGCGGCGGTCTGATGCTGCGCCTGCGGGCCGCTGCCCGCCTATTGCGGCTGTTCCTGGTGCTGACCCTGGGGCTGGCAATGGCCAGCATCATCGCCCTGGGCGAACGCCTGGGCCTGAAGGCCTCGATCGAACACCGCCAGCGCTGGACACGCCTGTTCATGGGCCGCCTGGTTGCCGCCCTGCCCTTCGACGTAAAGGTCAGGGGTGAACTGCCACAACGGCCAATGCTCTGGGTCTGCAATCATGTATCGTGGACCGATATCCCGCTGCTCGGCATGCTCACACCGCTGTCGTTCCTGTCCAAGGCCGAGGTCCGCCACTGGCCGGTGGCCGGCTGGCTGGCCGAAAAAGCCGGTACGTTGTTCATCCGCCGTGGCGGTGGCGATGCCCAACGCCTGCGCCAGCAGATCAGCGAACAGCTGGGCGAGCAACGCCCCCTGCTGATCTTCCCGGAAGGCACCACCACCGACGGTCGCACCCTGCGTACCTTCCATGGACGTCTACTCGCCGGGGCCATCGATCAGGGCACGCCGCTGCAGCCGGTGGCGATCCAGTATCTGCGCGCGGGTCAAGCCGATTCGATCGCGCCGTTCATTGGCGAGGACGACCTGGTGTCCCATCTGATGCGGATCTTTGGCCACGACCGGGGCGAGGTGGTGATCCACCTGTTGCCTCCGATTGGCAGCGAAGGCCAGGAACGCGCGGCGCTGGCGTTCCAGGCGCAGCAGGCGGTGCGCCAGGCATTGTTCGGCATCGTGGAAGTCGAGCCGCGCCGCCTGGCCAAGGCGGCCTGAACAGTTGACGTCAGCTGTGCCGGCCTCTTCGCGGGTAAACCCGCTCCCACAAGGGCAACGCCAGCTTCAACTAGTGCACTGTACCTGTGGGAGCGGTTTACCCGCGAAGAGGCCAGCACAGGCAGGAGAGCATCAACTGCCTGCCACTCTTCGCGCTACCGCAAACGCCTGCAGTTGCGGATAGAACTCACGAAAATCCGCCAACAAAGGCTCATACAGACGCTCCAGCTCCCCCATCACCCCGTCCATCCCCTCGGGCCGTGACAAGCGCCGGGCAATGCCGCCAAACACCTGCTCCAGGGTGGCGAAGTCGCCATAGGCCCCCAGCCAGTCATCCGCCGCCATGAACGGCGCGATCCGTGCCAGCCGGCCCGGCAGCTGCGGTTCAGCCAGCAGCACCTTGTAGAAGTTACCGGTGAACTGTACCAGCGGCTGCTCCGCGTACTCCCCCCAGTGCCTGGCCAGGCAATGATCGAAGAACACATCCAGCACGATCCCGGCGAAGCGCCGCCGCTCGCGCGGGAAACGCGCCAGCGCCGCCAGCACCAGCGGGTGGCTGTCGGTGTAGCTGTCGATGTGCCGGTGCAGCCGGATCGAAGCCTCCAGCGCCGGCGGAAAACGTCCCTCCAGCGTGCCCTTGACGAAGTCGCCATACAGGCTGCCGAGCAGTTGTTGCGGCGCCGGGCCGCCCAGGTGAAGGTGCGCGAGGTAGTTCATGGCGCCAGTCTAGCACCGCCCACCCCCATATCGTCATGAACCGATATAGCCAATGACGCTTGCCTCAGAACCCTTTCATATTTGTATATCGCGATGCAGCGATTTATATTTCGCTCCATCACGATATACCGCTACACACCACGAGCCAACCATGCCCCTCGATCTCGACGAAATCATAAAAGCCCTGGCCCACCCGGTCCGGCGAGACATCCTCAACTGGCTGAAAGATCCGGCCGCGCAGTTTCCCGACCAGCACCACAGCACCGAGCACGGTGTGTGTGCCGGGCAGATCGACCAACGCTGCGGCCTGTCGCAGTCGACCGTCTCCGCCCACCTGTCCACCCTGCAGCGCGCCGGCCTGATCAGCAGCCAGAAGATCGGCCAGTGGCATTTCTTCAAACGCAACGAGGCGACCATCAAGGCGTTCCTCGAGCAAATGAGCCAAGAGCTCTGACCTGATCCACGCGAGGCTTCGCATATGACTACGCTGTTCGACCCGATCACGCTGGGCGACCTGGAACTGCCCAACCGCATCATCATGGCCCCGTTGACCCGCTGCCGCGCCGACGAAGGCCGCGTGCCCAACGCGCTGATGGCCGAGTACTACGTACAGCGCGCCAGCGCCGGCCTGATTCTCAGCGAAGCGACCTCGGTCACGCCGATGGGCGTCGGCTATCCGGATACCCCGGGAATCTGGAACGACCAGCAGGTGCGTGGCTGGCACAACGTGACCAAGGCCATCCACGGCGCCGGTGGGCGGATCTTCTTGCAACTGTGGCATGTCGGGCGCATCTCCCACCCGTCGTACCTGAACGGCGAGCTGCCGGTGGCCCCCAGCGCGATCCAGCCCAAGGGCCATGTCAGCCTGGTGCGCCCATTGAGCGACTATCCGACCCCACGAGCCCTGGAAACCGAAGAGATCGCCGACATCGTCGAGGCCTATCGCAGCGGCGCCGAGAACGCCAAGGCCGCCGGCTTCGACGGCGTGGAGATCCACGGCGCCAATGGCTACCTGCTCGACCAGTTCCTGCAGAGCAGCACCAACCAGCGCACCGACCGCTATGGCGGCTCGCTGGAGAACCGCGCGCGGTTGCTGCTGGAAGTTACCGACGCCGCCATCGAGGTATGGGGCCCGGGCCGCGTGGGCGTGCACCTGGCGCCACGGGCCGATGCCCACGACATGGGCGACGCCGACCGTGCCGAGACCTTCACCTACGTGGCACGGGAGCTGGGCAAGCGTGGCATCGCCTTCATCTGCTCGCGGGAGAAGGAAGGCGACGACAGCATCGGCCCACTGATCAAGGCGGCGTTCGCTGGCCCGTATATCGTCAACGAGCGCTTCGACAAGGCCAGCGCCAACGCTGCCCTGGCCAGCGGCAAGGCCGATGCGGTGGCCTTCGGCATCCCGTTCATCGCCAACCCCGACCTGCCCGCGCGCCTGGCCGCCGACGCGCCGCTCAATGCGCCGCGTCCGGAAACCTTCTACGCCAAGGGGGCCGTGGGCTACATCGACTATCCACGGATGTGAGTGAAGCGAACGTAGGGCAGGTTCGTCGTCGTGGCAGCGGGCTTGCCCAGCGATAGTCCAAGGACTCAGGGCCGGGCGTTGATCTGCTGCTGCAGGTTCTGGATCTGGCTCTGCAGGGTACTGATGTTGCGCGTCACCTGCCCGCGGAAGGCATCGAACTCCTGCACCGAGGCGCCGCCGGCCGATGTGGCCGGGCGGTTGTCCACCTGGCTCTTGAGCACCAGCACATCCTGCTCCAGGCGCTCGATGGCCGCGCTCGGGTTGCCCTGTTTCTTCAGCGCCGCCACTTCATTGCTCAGGCTCTTGAGCTGACCATCCAGCTTGCCGCCATCCACCTGGCCCGATTTGAGCGTCGCAAGCTCAGCGTTGACCGCCTTGAGCTGCGCCTGCAACTGTCCCTGCAACTCGGTCACCACCTTCTGCTGTTCGCGGGTGTCGGCCAGCACCTGCTCCAGGCGCTTGCCCAGGTCGCCGGCCTGGCCGGCGACGCCCTGTTGCTGCTTGCCCTGCTCGGCCAGCGAGGCCTGCAACTGGCGAATCTGCAGCTTCAACGCCTCGCTGCCAGTGCTGTTGCTGGACTCGCTGGCATCGACCTTGCCGCTGATTGCCTGCAACCGCCCGGCCGCTTCCTCGCTGATGCGGGCAAAGCTTTCCTGGGTCGCGACCAGTTGCTGCTCCATCAGGGTGATCTGCTGGAAGCTCCACCAGCCAAGCCCGCCCAGGGCGATGAACGAGGCACCGAGCAAGGCCCACAGCGGGCCATTGCTGCGTGGGCGCGCCGCCTTCTGGCGGCTGCGGGCCACATGGGCGGGCAGCAGTTCATCGTCGTCGGGGGTGCCGGCACGCAAGGTGGGCACATCGTCAAAATCGTCGTGGGCGTCGTTACGCATGGGTGCATTCAACCGCGGTGGTAGCAAAGAGACATGAGTATAAACCGCCTGGGCGGCGCACTGATGACCATCATCCCGCCCACAGGTTCAGCGTTGTCCCGCCTGCGCCTGCCACCAGGCACAGAATTCATCCAGCGCGGACCACACATCGGCCTGGGGTCGGTAGTCCAGGTACTGCCGGGCGCGGCCGATATCGAGGGTGAAATCGCTGCTCATCACCTGCACCGCCGTGCGGCTGAGGGTCGGCTGCGGACGCCCGGGCCAAAGCAGGCAGGCGGCCTCGTTGAGCGCCGCCAGGCCATAGGCCAGGCCGGGGGAGCGGTAGCGGGTGACCTGCGGCAACTGCATGCGGCGCATCACGTAGTTGACCACGTCCCACAGCGGCAAGGGCTGGCCGTTGCTGATGTTGTAGGCCTGGCCAAGTGCCTGCTCCTCGGCGAACAACGCACTGAGCAGCGCTTCGTTGAGGTTGTGCACACTGGTGAAATCGACCTTGTTCAGGCCATTGCCGATGATCGCCACGCGCCCCTTGGCCTGCATGCGCATCAGCCGCGGGAAGATGCTTGCGTCGCCGGCCCCGGTGACGAAACGCGGTCGCAGCGCCAGCACTTCCAGGCCGAACTCCTGGGCGCCGAACACTTTCTGCTCGGCCAGGTGCTTGGTCAGCGCGTAATGGTCATGGAAGCGGCGCGGTACCTGGTCCTCGCGGATATCCAGGCGTGACCGGCCGGTGAAGTAGATCGACGGCGACGACAGGTGCACCAGGCGCCGCACATGCTCCTTGATGCAGCCCTCGACCACGTTCTCGGTCAACACCACGTTGCCCTGGTGGAAGTCCTGGTAGCGGCCCCAGGTGCCCACGGCGCCAGCGCAATGCACCACCGCATCCACACCCTGGCACAGGCGCCGGGCCAATTCGGCGTCGCCCAGGTCGCCCGGGATGAACTGCGCCCCGCGCTTGACCAGGTGCTCCACGCCCTCTGCCCGCCGACCATTGACCCGCACCTCCAGGCCCTGCTCCAGGGCGAAACGCGCAAAGCGCCCGCCAATGAAGCCGCTCGCGCCGGTGACCAGAATTCGCATGTAAGACTCCGCCTTGCCAGATTTCGGATGCAACTGACGCCCGATGTGCCTACAAGGGCACCAGCCACTGCCGCGCCGAATGGCGCAGGTGGTCGGTCAGCTGGGCGAGCAACTGCCCGCCGTTGCGCCAATGATGCCAGTACAGCGGTACATCGATGGGAGTATCGGCGCAGATTTCCACCAGCTCACCACGGGCCAGCTGCTCGGCCACCTGCCGCTCCGGCACCAGCCCCCAGCCCAGGCCGGCCTCGGTCATGCGCAGGAAACCTTCGGACGAGGGGCATAGGTGATGCAGGAAACCTTCCTGCACGCCTAGCGACGCCAGGTAGCGATGCTGGAGAAAATCGTCCGGCCCGAACACGATTGCCGGGGCACGGGCCAACCGCTCGACCGCGAAACCCTGGGGGAAGTAGCGCGCCATGAACGCGGGACTGGCCAGCGCTCGATAGCGCATCGACCCCAGCGGCAGGCTGCGCGCCCCAGCCACGGGACGTTCGCTGCCGCACAGGCAGGCCGCAACCTCGCCGGCACGCATGCGCTTGAGGCCGACCTCCTGGTCCTCGACCACCAGGTCAAGCAAGACCTGCTGCTGCGCGCAGAAGGCCCCCACCGCACCGGCCCACCAGGTCGCCAGGCTGTCGGCGTTGAGGGCGATGCGCAGGCGCTCGGGCATGCCTTCCTCGTCCAGCGCCGGCACCTGGCGCTGCAGGTCGCGCTCGAGCAGGCGCACCTGCTGCACATGGTTGAGCAACTGCCGGCCGACCTCGGTCGGGCTCGGTGGCGTGGCGCGCACCAGCACCGGCTGGCCGACCCGCGCTTCGAGCAGCTTGATGCGTTGCGAGATGGCCGATTGCGACAACCCCAGCACCTGGGCGGCGCGTTCGAAACCGCCTTGTTCGATCACCGCGGCGAGGGCGGCGAGCAGCTTGTAGTCGAACATCGATTTCTCTAATGACTGATCAGCTCTATTTGTTTTTCTTATACAGCTGCAGCCCTGACAATAGCCACATCTTTCTTGTTGATCCGTGCCGATGCTTGCATCGGTGCCCGTGGAGTGTTCCCGCTATGTGGCAAAGCTATCTCAACGGCATGCTGGTGGCCTTCGGCCTGATCATGGCCATCGGCGCGCAGAACGCCTTCGTCCTGGCGCAGAGCCTGCGCCGCGAGCATCACCTGCCGGTGGCGGCGCTGTGCGTGGTCTGCGACGCGCTGCTGGTCGCCGCCGGCGTGTTCGGCCTGGCCACGGTGCTGGCGCACAACCCCACGCTGCTGGCCGTGGCGCGCTGGGGTGGCGCGGTGTTCCTCATCTGGTACGGCGCCAAGGCCCTGCGCAGCGCGTTTTCCAAGCAAAGCCTGCAGCACCAGCAAGGCCAGGGTGTGCGCTCGCGCCGCGCGGTGCTGCTGAGCGCGCTGGCGGTGACCCTGCTCAACCCCCATGTGTACCTGGACACCGTGCTGCTGATCGGCTCCCTCGGCGCACAGCAGACCGTGCCCGGCGCCTACGTGGCCGGCGCCGCCAGTGCCTCGCTGGTGTGGTTCTCGACCCTGGCGATCGGCGCTGCCTGGCTGGCGCCGTGGCTGGCACGCCCGGCGACCTGGCGCATGCTCGACCTGATGGTGGCGGTGATGATGTTCGCGGTGGCGGCGCAGCTCATTTTCAACTGAACCGCGCCCCTGTGTAGGAGCGGCCTTGCCGAGACGTCGGACCGGCCGGAAAGGGCTGCGTAGCGGCCCCAGGATTTCAGCGTGCATGCAAAGATCGCCGGGGCCGCCTTGCGGCCCTTTCGCGGCGCAAGGCCGCTCCTACAGGGATAGCACATCGCCTGGAAGGGGCCGCCTGTCGGGCCCGGCCAACCGCTCTGGAACCTCTATTCCCCACAGATGTTGCGTGGTTAAGCGCCCGGGCCGGTGCTATGATCCTGCCCTTGCGTCGCAAAGGGTACAAACTCGCCGACGCTCATCAGGCCACCCGTGAGGCCTGGCGCAAACCGCAAACAGACCTGAATCAGGAGATCCACCATGGCTTTTGAATTGCCGCCGCTGCCGTACGCCCACGATGCCCTGCAGCCGCACATCTCCAAGGAAACCCTGGAGTTTCACCACGACAAGCACCACAACACCTATGTCGTGAACCTGAACAACCTGGTCCCAGGCACCGAATTCGAAGGCAAGACCCTGGAAGAGATCGTCAAGAGCTCTTCGGGCGGCATCTTCAACAACGCAGCCCAAGTCTGGAACCACACCTTCTACTGGAACTGCCTGTCGCCAAACGGCGGCGGCCAGCCGACCGGCGCCCTGGCCGAGGCCATCAACGCCGCCTTCGGTTCGTTCGACAAGTTCAAGGAAGAGTTCACCAAGACTTCGGTCGGCACCTTCGGCTCCGGCTGGGGCTGGCTGGTGAAGAAGGCCGACGGCTCCCTGGCCCTGGCCAGCACCATCGGCGCCGGCTGCCCGCTGACCAGCGGCGACACCCCGCTGCTGACCTGCGACGTCTGGGAACACGCCTACTACATCGACTACCGCAACCTGCGTCCGAAGTACGTCGAGGCGTTCTGGAACCTGGTCAACTGGACCTTCGTTGCCGAGCAGTTCGAAGGCAAGACCTTCAAGGCCTGATCATTCGCCTTGAATTCAAAAGACCCGGCCTGAGTGCCGGGTTTTTTATTGCCTGGCGGGATGTCGCCGCATTCGGTAACGGCATACCTGACAGAATTGTTTGCAACCCATCTCCGCGCTCTTGCTCAGCCCGCATAGCGCGCTAACATCAACCATCTGGAAAGTTGACGCAGCGCACTCAAGTCGCATGACCGCTCGACCGATACAGAGCCAAGGGCAATTCCGTCGACGGACGGGTTGCCTGCCGGGGTATCGGGTCGATAGTCTCCCGCCATGGTTGATGGCAAAATAATGGCATGCGCATGGATTAAGGAAACCCCATTGAAGCTGGAATTTCGAAACAGCTTATCGGTCAAGCTGCTGAGGGTCGTACTGCTCTCGGCGCTGGCTGTCGGCGTCGTACTCAGCTGTGCGCAGATCGTCTATGACGCCTACAAGACCCGCCAGTCCGTGAACAACGATGCCCAGCGCATCCTCGACATGTTCCGCGACCCATCGACCCAGGCGGTGTACAGCCTCGACCGGGAAATGGGCATGCAGGTGATGGAAGGCCTGTTCCAGGACGAATCGGTGCGCATGGCCTCCATCGGCCACCCGAACGAAACCATGCTGGCGGAAAAATCCCGGCCGCTGCAGGACATGTCCATGCGCTGGCTGACCGACCTGATCCTCGGCCAGGAGCGCACCTACACCACGCAGCTGGTCGGCCGCGGCCCGTACAGCGAGTATTACGGCGACCTGAGCATCACCCTCGACACCTCCTCCTACGGCGAGGACTTCCTGATCAACGCCGTGATCATCTTCATCTCCGGCGTGCTCAGGGCACTGGCCATGGGCCTGGTGCTGTACCTGGTGTACCACTGGCTGCTGACCAAGCCACTGTCGAAGATCATCGACCACCTGACCCAGATAAACCCCGACCGCCCCAGCCAGCACCAGATCCCGCAGCTCAAGGGTCACGAGCGCAACGAGCTGGGCCTCTGGGTCAACACCGCCAACCAGCTGCTGGCCTCCATCGAACGCAACACCCACCTGCGCCACGAGGCCGAGAACAGCCTGCAGCGCATGGCCCAGTACGACTTCCTCACCGGCCTGCCCAACCGCCAGCAGTTGCAACAGCAACTGGACAAGATCCTGGACGACGGTGGCCGCCTGCAACGCCGCGTCGCCGTGCTGTGCGTGGGCCTGGACGACTTCAAGGGCATCAACGAGCAGTTCAGCTACCAGGTCGGCGACCAGCTGCTGCTGGCCCTGGCCGACCGCCTGCGCGCCCACAGCGGCCGCCTTGGCGCCCTGGCCCGGCTGGGGGGCGACCAGTTCGCCCTGGTCCAGGCCAACATCGAGCAGCCCTATGAAGCCGCCGAACTGGCCCAGAGCATCCTCGACGACCTCGAGGCGCCCTTCGACCTCGACCACCAGCAGATCCGCCTGCGCGCCACCATCGGCATTACCCTGTTCCCCGAGGACGGCGACAGCACCGAGAAGCTGCTGCAGAAAGCCGAGCAGACCATGACCCTGGCCAAGGCCCGCTCACGTAACCGCTACCAGTTCTACATCGCCAGTGTCGACAGCGAGATGCGCCGCCGTCGCGAGCTGGAAAAGGACCTGCGCGAAGCCCTGCCGCGCAACCAGCTGTACCTGGTGTACCAGCCGCAGATCAGCTACCGCGACCACCGCGTGGTCGGCGTCGAGGCGCTGCTGCGCTGGCAGCACCCGGAGCTGGGCATGGTCCCGCCCGACCAGTTCATCCCCCTGGCCGAGCAGAACGGCAGCATCATCAGCATCGGCGAATGGGTGCTCGACCAGGCCTGCCGGCAACTGCGCGAATGGCACGACCAGGGCTTCAGCGAACTGCGCATGGCGGTCAACCTGTCCACCGTGCAACTGCACCACAACGAACTGCCGCGGGTGGTCAACAACCTGCTGCAGGCCTACCGCCTGCCACCCCGCAGCCTGGAGCTGGAAGTCACCGAGACCGGCCTGATGGAAGACATCAGCACCGCCGCCCAGCACCTGCTGAGCCTGCGCCGCTCCGGCGCCTTGATCGCCATCGATGACTTCGGCACCGGCTATTCCTCGCTCAGCTACCTGAAATCGCTGCCGCTGGACAAGATCAAGATCGACAAGAGCTTCGTCCAGGACCTGCTCGACGATGACGACGACGCCACCATCGTTCGCGCCATCATCCAGCTGGGCAAGAGCCTGGGCATGCAGGTGATCGCCGAAGGCGTCGAGACCGCCGAGCAGGAGAGCTACATCATCGCCCAGGGCTGCCACGAGGGTCAGGGCTACCACTACAGCAAGCCGTTGTCCGCGCGCGAACTGACCAGTTTCCTCAAACAGGCGCAACGCAACCAGGTTTCCGCCCTGTAAGCCCCGCCGGCCTTGGCGGTGCACCGCGAACGGGCGTTTGCATGAAATGCGCGCCCGCCCCTTTACAGCAAATGCAAATCTTTCGCATGATGTGGCGGTTTCGCGTGCCACGGCGCACGGTCCACCCTTGGTCCAACCACACGACGCAGGAAACCACAATGATTCGAATGCCTCTGGCCTCCGCCAGTCTGCTGGCCATCGCCATCGCCCTCGCCGGTTGCGGCGAAGGCAAGGACGACAAGGCCGCCGCACCGCAAGCCCAGGCACCTGCCGCCGCCAGCACCGCCGCCGCAGCGCCGGGGGCTGTCGATGAAGCGGCCGCCAAGGCCGTGGTCAAGCACTACGCCGACATGGTCCATGCCGTGTACAGCGACTCGCTGAGCACCGCCAAGCAATTGCAGACCGCCGTCGACGCGTTCCTGGCCAAGCCCAACGACCAGACCCTGAAGGCCGCCCGTGATGCCTGGGTCGCCTCGCGCGTGCCGTACCTGCAAAGCGAAGTGTTCCGCTTCGGCAACACCATCATCGACGACTGGGAAGGCCAGGTGAACGCCTGGCCCCTGGACGAAGGCCTGATCGACTACGTCGACAAGAGCTACGAGCACGCCCTGGGCAACCCGGCGGCCAACGCCAACATCATCGCCAACACCGAGATCCAGGTCGGCGAAGACAAGATCGACGTCAAGGACATCACCCCCGAGAAGCTCGCCACCCTCAACGAGCTGGGCGGCTCGGAGGCCAACGTCGCCACCGGCTACCATGCCATCGAGTTCCTGCTCTGGGGCCAGGACCTCAATGG
This sequence comes from Mitsuaria sp. RG, assembly GCF_028369275.1. Classification (NCBI taxonomy): domain Bacteria; kingdom Pseudomonadati; phylum Pseudomonadota; class Betaproteobacteria; order Burkholderiales; family Sphaerotilaceae; genus Roseateles; species Mitsuaria sp. RG. Next base: position 9,086 of record NZ_JAQMYQ010000042.1, on the reverse strand, counting down.
CACAGGCCCAGGCGCGGGCAACCGTCCGGCTTCCGACTACCTGGAAGGCAAGGGTGCCACGGGCGGCCACAACGACCGTCGCCGCGCCTACCTGAAAGCGGTTACCGACCTGCTGGTCAAGGACCTCGAGGAGATGGTCGGCAACTGGGCGCCGAACGTCGCCGACAACTACCGCGCCACCCTCGAGGGCGAGCCGGCCAACGACGGCCTGCGCAAGATGCTGTTCGGCATGGGCAGCCTGTCGCTGGGCGAGCTGGCCGGTGAGCGCATGAAGGTCTCGCTGGAAGCCAACTCGCCGGAAGACGAGCACGACTGCTTCAGCGACAACACCCACTACTCGCACTTCTACGACGCCAAGGGCATCCGCAACGTCTACCTGGGCGAGTACACCCGTGTCGACGGTACCAAGCTGAGCGGCCCGAGCCTGTCGTCGCTGGTGGCCAAGGCCGACCCGGCCACCGACGCCACCCTCAAGGCCGACCTGGAAGCCACCGAGGCCAAGATCCAGGTGATCGTCGATCACGCCCTCAAGGGCGAGCACTACGACCAGCTGATCGCCGCCGACAACGCCGCCGGCAACCAGATCGTGCGTGACGCCATCGCCTCGCTGGTCAAGCAGACCGGCGCGATCGAGCAGGCCGCGGGCAAGCTGGGCATCGACAACCTGAACCCGGATACCGCCGATCACGAGTTCTGATCAGCGTCGTGGTTCAGCAGAGGCGGCCTTCGGGCCGCCTTTTTGTTTTCCAGCAACACCACCGCCCCCTTGTAGGAGCGGCCTTGTGCCGCGAAAGGGCTGCAACGCAGCCCCGGCAGTTTCTGCATCAGCTCCGAAATCCCGGGGCCGCTTCGCGGCCCTTTCGCGGCACAAGGCCGCTCCTACCGATAGGCCAACTGACATCGATTTCATCCAGCAATTGCAAATTGCTCTTATTCAAACATCCCTGGCCTGATAAGCTTGCACGCCGGTTTTTCGCCCATGCCCAGGATCCTCGATGTCCTTGCTCCGCCTAAGCCCCCTGCTGCTGGCCTTCGCCCTCGCCGCCTGTGACGACGCTCCGCGTTTCACCCAGGCCGAGCCCGGCGAAGCCCTCTCCGGCGGCAAGGCCACGGTGCAACGCAGCGACCGCAACGCCTATTCGCTGCCCTCGGCCAACCTCACACCCGAGCGGCGCCTGGATTTCGCCGTGGGCAACAGCTTCTTTCGCAACCCCTGGGTGATTGCACCGTCCACCACCACCGCCCGCGATGGCCTCGGCCCGTTGTTCAACACCAACGCCTGCCAGAACTGCCATGTGCGTGACGGTCGCGGCCATCCGCCGGAGCCGGACGACAGCAACGCGGTGTCGATGCTGGTGCGCCTGTCGATCCCCGACCAGCCCTATTACGCCCGCGAGATCGAGCGTTTGGGCGTGGTCCCCGAACCGGTCTACGGCACCCAGCTGCAGGACATGGCCATCCCCGGCGTGGCCCCGGAAGGCAAGGTACGGGTGGGCTACGACAACCACAGCGTCACCTTCAAGGACGGCCACCAGGTCGAACTGCGCCGCCCGACCCTGCAGATCAGCCAGCTCGGCTACGGCCCGCTGCACCCGGACACCCGCTTCTCGGCCCGGGTCGCCCCGCCGATGATCGGCCTGGGCCTGCTCGAAGCCATCCCCGAAGCCGACCTGCTGGCCAACGAGGACCCGGATGACCTCAACCGCGACGGCATCCGCGGCCGCGCCAACCGGGTCTGGGACGACGCCCAGGGCAAGACCGTGGTCGGCCGCTTCGGCTGGAAGGCCGGGCAGCCCAACGTCAACCAGCAGAACGTGCACGCCTTCGCCGGCGACATGGGCCTGACCACCACCCTGCTGCCAAAGGACGACTGCACCGCGGCGCAGGTCGATTGCCTGGCCGCGCCCAACGGCGACGGCCAGGGCGGCGAGAAGGAAGTCAGCGACAACATCCTGCGCCTGGTCACCTTCTACACCCGTAACCTCGCCGTGCCGGCCCGGCGCAATGTCGATGCACCGCAGGTGCTGGCGGGCAAGAACCTGTTCTACCAGGCCGGCTGCCAGGGCTGCCACACGCCACAATTCACCACTGCCGCCGATGCGGCCGAACCGGAACTGGCCGGCCAGGTGATCCGCCCCTACAGCGACCTGCTGCTGCACGACATGGGCCCGGGCCTTAGCGACGAGCGCACCGAGTTCGCCGCCAACGGCCAGGACTGGCGCACCCCGCCACTGTGGGGCATCGGCCTGAGCGAAACCGTCAGCGGCCACAGCCAGTTCCTCCACGACGGCCGCGCCCGCAACCTGCTCGAAGCCGTGCTCTGGCACGGTGGCGAGGCCCAAGCAGCGCGCGATCACGTACTGACCTTCAATGCCGAGCAGCGCGCCGCGCTGCTGGCGTTCCTGAATTCCCTTTAAACCGCACAAGGAGCCGGGCATGTTCCGACCCAAACTGTTGTTCACCAGCCTCGCCGCACTCGCCCTCGGCGCCTGTTCGCCGCAAGACCCGCAGGCGGTGACCTCCGCGGCCATCGCCAAACAGGTGATCCTGCCGACCTACAGCCGCTGGGTCGAGGCCGACCGGCAGCTGGCCGCCAGCGCCCTGGCCTACTGCGAAGGCAAACAGTCCCTGGAGACCGCCCGCGCCGACTTCCTCAACGCGCAGAAGGCCTGGGCCGAGCTGCAGCCATTGCTGGTCGGCCCGCTGGCCGAGGGCAACCGCCCCTGGCAGGTGCAGTTCTGGCCGGACAAGAAGAACCTGGTCGGTCGCCAGGTCGAGCAACTGGTCAGCGGCGAGCAGCCTGTCACCACCGAGTCGCTGGGCAAGGCCAGCGTCGTGGTGCGTGGCCTGTCGGCCTACGAATACATCCTGTTCGACAGCAAGCCGGACATCGCCAGCGCCGAGCAGAAAGCTCGCTACTGCCCACTGCTGGTGGCCATCGGCGAACACCAGAAGGCCCTCGCCGAGGAAATCCTCAAGGGCTGGAACAGCACCGACGGCATGCTGTCGCAGATGACCAAGTTCCCCAACCAGCGCTACGCCGATTCCCACGAGGCGATCGCCGACCTGCTGCGTGCCCAGGTCACCGCCCTGGATACCCTGAAGAAGAAGCTCGGCGCACCGATGGGCCGGCAGAGCAAGGGCATCGCGCAGCCGCTGCAGGCCGAAGCCTGGCGCAGCCACTCTTCGATCAAGAGCCTGGAAGCCTCGCTCAAAGCCGCCCAGACGGTCTGGGTCGGGGTCGACAACCAGGGCCTGCGCGGCCTGCTGGGCAAGGACCAGACGGCACTGGCGCAAAAGATCGACGACGCCTACGCTGCGGCGATCAAACTGCTGGCCGACAACCAGAAGACCCTGGGCGAGCTGCTTGCCGACGACGCCGGCAAGCAGACCCTCAACCAGATCTACGACGCGCTCAACGTCGTCCACCGCCTGCACGAGGGCGAGCTGGCCAAGGCGTTGAACATCCAGCTGGGCTTCAATGCCAACGACGGTGACTGATCATGCTGCGACGCCAGGCCCTGAAACTCGGTAGCGTGTTGCTCAGTGCCCTGACCCTGGGCGGCTGGAGCCTGTTCCGCGGCAAAGGCAGCGAACCCTTGCTGCTGTCGGCGCGCGACGACGGCGACGGCCAGCACTACGCCGTGGGCTTTCGCCTGGACGGCACCCAGGTGTTCAGCACCCAGGTGGCCCAGCGTTGCCATGCGATCATCAACCACCCGACGCTGCCGATCGCCTTGTTCGTCGCGCGCCGGCCCGGTACCGAGAGCTACCTGGTCGACCTGCGCGACGGCCGGCTGCTGCAGACCCTCGCCTCGCAACCGCAGCGGCACTTCTACGGCCATGCGGTGATCCACAAGGATGGCGAGTGGCTGTACACCACCGAGAACGACACCACCGACCCCGGTCGCGGCGTACTGGGCGTCTACCGTTTCGAAGGCGAGCGCCTGGTGCACAGCGGCGAGCTCTCCACCCACGGCATCGGCCCCCACGAAGTGGCCTGGCTGCCCGATGGCGAGACCCTGGTGGTGGCCAACGGCGGTATCCGCACCGAGGCCGAGAGCCGGGTAGAGATGAACCTCGACGCCATGCAGCCGAGCCTGGTGCTGATGCAGCGCGACGGCACCCTGCTGAGCAAGGAGACCCTGGCCCAGCAGATGAACAGCGTGCGCCACCTGGCGGTGGGCGACGATGGCACCATCGCCGCCTGCCAGCAGTTCATGGGTGGCGCCGAGGAGACCGCCGAGCTGCTGGCGATCAAGCGTCCGGGCGAGCCGTTCAAGGCCTTCCCGGTGCCGGAGCGCCAGCTGCAGTCGATGGCCCAGTACACTGCCAGCGTCGCGATTCACAGCGACCTGCGCCTGGTGGCACTGACCGCGCCACGGGCCAATCGCCTGTTCATCTGGGACCTGGACAGCGGCGCGGTGAAGCTCGACGCGCCGATGCCAGATTGCGCCGGGGTCGGGGCGGTGAAGGATGGCTTCGTCGTCACTTCCGGGCAGGGGCGTTGCCGGTTCTACGATTGCCGCAAGGCAGAGCTGATCGGCCAGCCGATGAACCTGCCTTCAGGCTTCTGGGATAACCACCTGCACCTGGTCTGATTGGCTGTAGAGACTATCGCGGTGCGCCGATGCGACTTGCCCCGCGATTTGGCCGGCACAAGTTTATCCCTCCTCTTTTCGCAAAAACCGACAATACTTTCCCCCACCGCACGTGGGCCGGATCGCCCGTGGTCGTGCCCGACAAATCGATAACCCACATCCAGGGAACCGGACCATGTTGCGCCGCCGCATGCTGATCATGTTGGCCGTCGTCCTGCTGATCGTGTTGATCCTGGGGGGCATCAAGGCCTTTTCCATCTACCAGCAGGTGCAGATGTTCTCGCAGCCCCGGCCGCCGGTGAGCGTGGCCGCGGCCCAGGCCGAGCTGCGCCAGTGGCAGGAGCGCCTGCCGGCGGTCGGCAGCCTCAAGGCCTATCAGGGCGTGGAGCTGAGCCTGGAAGTCGCCGGCACGGTGAAGTCGCTGCACTTCGAGTCCGGGCAACAGGTGAAGGCTGGCCAGTTGTTGCTGCAACTGGACAGCGACCAGGAAACCGCCCTGCTCGGCACCGCCCAGGCCGACCTGGGGCTGGCCAAGGTCGACTTTGGCCGAGGCAGCCAGCTGGTCGGTGATTCGGCCATCTCCCGCGGCGAGTTCGACCGCCTGACCACCCAGTACCGGCGCAACCAGGCGGTGGTCGAACAGCTCAAGGCCTCGCTGGCGAAAAAGAGCATCAGCGCCCCGTTCAGCGGCACCATCGGCATCCGCCAGGTGGATGTCGGCGCCTACCTGGCCAGCGGCACGGTGATCGCCACCCTGCAGGACCTGTCCAGCCTCTATGTCGACTTCAATGTGCCCGAGCAGGCGCTGCCGCACCTTAGCCTCGGCCAGCGGGTGCTGGCACAGGTGGCCGCCTACCCCGACCAGACCTTCCCCGCCAGCCTCAGCGCGATCAACCCCAAGGTCGAGGAAAGCACCCGCAACCTGCTGGTCCGCGCCACCCTGGCCAACCCCGAGGGCAAGCTGCTGCCGGGCATGTTCGCCAGCCTGCAAGTACTGTTGCCCGACCCGCAGCCGCTGGTGGTGGTGCCGGAGAACGCCATCACCTACACCCTCTACGGCAACTCGGTGTACCGGGTCAGCGAGAAAAAGGGCGAGGACGGCCAGCCCCAGCGCGACGCCAACGGCCAGCCGCAATTGATCGCCGAGCAGCTCACCATACAGACCGGCGAGCGTCGCGAGGGCTGGGTCGTGGTGCTCAAGGGGCTGCAGGCCGGCGATCAGGTGGTCACCGCCGGCCAGCTCAAGCTGACGCCCGGCGCGGCGATCCGCATCAGCGCCGACAGCGCCCTCAAGCCCGCCGCGCCCGGCGCGAAGTGAACGGGAGGCGGCCATGGCGTTCACCGACCCGTTCATCCGCCGCCCGGTGTTGGCTTGCGTGGTCAGCCTGCTGATCCTGCTGCTCGGCCTGCAGGCCTGGAGCAAGCTGCAGATCCGCCAGTACCCGCAGATGGAAAACGCCCTGATCACCGTGACCACCGCCTACCCCGGGGCCAATGCCGAGACCATCCAGGGCTACATCACCCAGCCCTTGCAGCAGAGCCTGGCCAGCGCCGACGGCATCGACTACATGACCTCGGTGAGCCGACAGAACTTCTCGATCATTTCGGTCTATGCGCGGATCGGCGCCGACACCGACCGCCTGTTCACCCAGTTGCTGGCCAAGGCCAACGAGGTGCGCAACAAGCTGCCCCAGGACTCCGAGGACCCGGTGCTGAGCAAGGAAGCCGCCGATGCCTCGGCGCTGATGTACATCAGCTTCTACAGCAACGAGATGAGCAACCCGCAGATCACCGACTACCTGTCCAGGGTCATCCAGCCCAAGCTGGCCACCCTGCCAGGCATGGCCGAGGCCGAGATCCTCGGCAACCAGGTGTTCGCCATGCGCATCTGGATCGACCCGGTGAAGCTGGCCGGCTTCGGCCTGTCGGCAGTGGACGTGACCAACGCCGTACGCCGCTACAACTTCCTCTCCGCCGCCGGCGAGGTGAAGGGCGAGTACGTGGTCACCAGCATCAACGCCACCACCGAGCTGAAATCGGCCGAGGCCTTCGCCGCCCTGCCGGTCAAGACCAGCGGCGACAGCCGGGTTCTGCTGGGCGACGTGGCACGGGTGGAAATGGGCGCGGAAAACTACGACACGGTCAGTTCGTTCGACGGCACGCCATCGGTGTACATCGGCATCAAGGCCACGCCGGCGGCCAACCCGCTGGAGGTGATCAAGGAGGTGCGGCGGATCATGCCGCAACTGGAAGAGGAGCTGCCTTCGAGCCTCAAGGTATCCATCGCCTACGACGCCACCCTGTTCATCCAGGCCTCCATCGACGAGGTGATCAAGACCCTCGGCGAAGCGGTGCTGATCGTCATCGTCGTGGTGTTCCTGTTCCTCGGCGCCCTGCGCTCGGTGGTGATCCCGGTGGTGACCATCCCGCTGTCGATGATCGGCGTGCTGTTCTTCATGCAGATGATGGGCTACTCCCTGAACCTGCTGACGCTGCTGGCCATGGTGCTGGCCATCGGCCTGGTGGTGGACGACGCGATCGTGGTGGTGGAAAACATTCACCGTCATATCGAGGAGGGCAAGACGCCCTTCGACGCGGCCCTGGAAGGTGCCCGCGAAATCGCCCTGCCGGTGGTGTCTATGACCATCACCCTGGCCGCGGTGTACGCACCCATCGGCTTTCTCACCGGGCTGACCGGTGCCTTGTTCAAGGAGTTCGCCCTGACCCTGGCCGGGGCGGTGGTCATTTCCGGCATCGTCGCCCTCACCCTGTCGCCGATGATGTGCGCCCTGCTGCTGCGTCACGAGCAGAACCCCAGCGGCCTGGCGCACCGCCTGGACCTGATCTTCGACGCGCTCAAGGTGCGCTACCAGCGCCTGCTGCACGGCACCCTGAACAGCCGCCCGGTGGTGTTGGTGTTCGCCGTGCTGATCCTGTGCCTGATCCCGGTATTACTGATGTTCACCCGCAACGAACTGGCGCCGGAGGAGGACCAGGGGGTGATCTTCATGATGAGCAGCTCGCCGCAGACCGCCAACCTGGACTACCTCAACGCCTACACTGACCAGTTCACGCCGATCTTCAAGCGCTTCCCCGAGTACTACTCATCGTTCCAGATCAACGGTTTCAACGGTGTGCAGAGCGGGATCGGTGGCTTCCTGCTCAAGCCCTGGAACGAGCGCGAGCGCACGCAGATGCAGCTGTTGCCGCTGGTGCAGGCCGAGCTTGAGCAGATCGGCGGGCTGCAGATCTTCGGCTTCAACCTGCCGTCGCTGCCCGGCACTGGCGAGGGTCTGCCGTTCCAGCTGGTGATCAACACCGCCGGTGACTACCCAGCCCTGCTGGAGGTGGCCCAGAAGGTCAAGGAGCGCGCCCAGGCGTCGGGCAAGTTCGCCTTCCTCGACATCGACCTGGCCTTCGACAAGCCCGAGGTGGTGATCGACATCGACCGTGCCAAGGCGGCGCAGATGGGTGTGTCGATGGACACCCTGGGCAGCACCCTGGCGACCTTGCTGGGCGAGGCCGAGATCAACCGCTTCACCCTGGAGGGCCGCAGCTACAAGGTCATCGCCCAGGTCGAGCGCCCGTACCGGGCCAACCCTGACTGGCTGAACAACTACTACGTGAAGAACGAGCAGGGGCAATTGCTGCCGCTCGCGACCCTGATCACCCTCAGCGACCGCGCCCGGCCGCGCCAGCTCAACCAGTTCCAGCAGTTGAACTCGGCGATCATCCAGGGCGTGCCGCTGGTGAGCATGGGCGAGGCACTGGAGACCGTGCGCGCCATCGCCCGCGAGGAGGCGCCCGAGAGGTTCTCGCTGGACTATGCCGGGACGGCGCGGCAGTTCGTCCAGGAAGGCAGCGCGTTGTGGGTGACCTTCGGCCTGGCGCTGGCGATCATCTTTCTGGTGCTGGCGGCGCAGTTCGAGAGTTTTCGGGATCCGCTGGTGATTCTGGTGACGGTGCCGTTGTCGATCTGCGGGGCGTTGTTGCCGTTGTTCCTGGGGGTTTCGAGCATGAACATCTATACCCAGGTGGGTTTGGTGACCCTGATCGGGCTGATCACCAAGCATGGGATTCTCATTGTCGAGTTTGCCAATCAGCTACGGGATGAGCGGGGGCTTGGGGTACGGGAGGCGATTGAGGAAGCTGCCGCGATTCGCTTGCGGCCGGTGCTGATGACCACGGCGGCCATGGTGTTTGGCATGGTGCCCTTGATTTTGGCCTCTGGGGCCGGGGCGGTCAGCCGGTTTGATATCGGGATGGTGATTGCTACCGGGATGTCGGTTGGGACGTTGTTTACGTTGTTTGTTTTGCCTTGTATTTATAGTGTTTTGGCGCATAAGGGAGGGCGGGGTATCGTTGGTGTTCGCGGGTGATTGTTTTGGTTTTTTTATGCGCATTCGTAGAATATGTCGACACTTAGTCACCTTTTCGCCTTTACGGCGACCTACTTTTCTCTAGGGAAAAGTAGGCAAAACCGTT